>CAJNDC010000014.1:0-47825 GCA_905221415.1 bacterium | reverse complement strand
ACCCCTTGACCAACGGACCTGAGCTTTTCAACTCTTTCTATTATACCGACTTTTCCTACTTTGTCAAGATCTTTTTTACCTCTTTACCGAAATTCTGAAAAGATAAGGGAAAGTTCTCTTAGAAGAGCTTTACGTCCTCTGAAGACTTCCCCTCCCATGAGACGGTCCACTAACTCTTGTTTTTCCATACTCTGCTTTGATTTGTAAGTCTTTAGAAGTTCGTGAAAGAGATAATAATCATCCAGTCTGAGTCCTTTTTCTCCTAGGCGATGACTAATCTCACTCACCTCTTCATAGGGTTCTTTGTCAAAACGTCGCTTGTGGCTTTCCTGTTTACGGATGTAATCTAGAATACGATTTCTAAATTTTGTTTTAAAGCAAACATAAAGTTGATGGCGCTCCCCCTCTAGTAACTCTGGATGGTGACTGACCAGCTCATAGAGGCACATCATGCCCTCCTGGTCCCAGTCCTCTTTCTCCCACAAATGCAAATGATAATCTTTACGACACTTATGGACGATTCCCTTACTTTCTTCATATAAGTCTTTTAGATTCATAGACCTCTCCTTTCTGCATTTAGTTTAGCAAAATGCGCGAGTCCATGGGTCTACTTCCTCTGTTTTATACTTCTTCCTCCCTCAACAGCACATAAAAAGAGAGGCAAAGCCTCTCTGGGGTTATAATTCTGCAATTTGGTTGAGATTCACTTCTGCAATCGTATCATTACCAAACATAGAGATAATCATCTTCACTTTGTTGTTATCAATTTCAGTAATTTTCCCTGTGTAGTCTGCAAAAGCGCCATCAATAATGCGGACTGTCTGTCCAACTTCAACATCAATATCGAACTCTTGAACAGTTTGTCCCATTGAAACCAGAATATCACGGATTTCTTGTTCCAATAGTGGAGTTGGTTTTGATCTGTTACCGTGTGAGCCGACGAATCCTGTTACGTTAGGTGTGTTTCGAACGACGAACCATGCTTCATCGGTCATGACCATTTCTACAAGGACATAACCTGGAAAGCGATTCTCTTCAATTTCCTTTTTCTTTCCATTTTTCTCAACTTGCACGGTTTGTGTTGGAATCTCAACACGTAGAATATTATCCAACATGTTATATGTTTGCGCACGTTGCAATAGATTTTCTTTTACCTTATTTTCATAGCCAGAATAAGTTTGTAGAACAAACCATCCTTTGTCAAAACTATCCATGATATTTCCTTTCATAATAGAAGAAACTAGCAGAAGTTCTCTGCCTTTCTTCTAAAAAATGTTAATAAATCGAATCAAACCTGAAACAATCAACTGGTCAAAAATGTAAATGATGACCACAAAGAAGGCTGTGTATTCCATAATAGAGCGAAAATCTCTCCAGCTTTCCTTGCGAGTTGGCCACGTTGTTTCTTTAAGAAGTTTAAAAATATCCTTAATAAAACCCATCGTTCTCTCCTATCTCGTTTCTCTGTGTGTCGTATATTTCCCACAATGTTTACAAAATTTATTTACTTCTAGTCGTGTTGGCTTGGGGTTCCCACTAATTTTGATTGAATAATTTCTTGAACCGCAAACTGCACAAGCTAGGCTTGCTTTTTTTAGTGCCATAACGCCTCCATCTTATCTATTATAACAAGAAACCTAGGCTTTGACAAGCCTCTTAACGAAATAGATTAAGGAATGAGTCCCATATTGTCTGGGCTTTTTCTTTTATCTTAGCTTCTGAAATCGCACGTCCCGCTTCATCTACAAGATTTTGTGCACGACTACGAATATCCGCTATCGGATCCTCCGACTGGTTTGCCTCATTTTCAATAGCTTGTTTTTTAGTATTTTCTGGTTCAATCCCATTTTGTTTATAAGCATTCTCAACTGTAAAGGTGCTACCTGGAGTGTAAGGCAAAATGGTATTAGCCATACTTCTAAAGACGTGGGCTGCTCCATTTGATGTCGAACCTGCCAGATAATGGTTTTCATCCGTCGTCGGGAAACCGAGCCAGTGGGTAATTACCACATCTGGAGTATAGCCAATCACCCACTGGTCACTAGTATATACTGAATTAAAAGCAGCCTCAGTAGTACCTGTCTTTCCAGCCATAACATAATCTGTTGGCGACGAACTAATTCCTGTACCATTGGTAAATGTTCCTAGCATCATGCTGGTCATTTTATCGGCTACCGACTTATCAATCACTCGTTTTTGGGAATTTTTATGACTCTTGATGACCTGGCCACTGGCATTTTCAATACGAGTGATAAAATGCGCTTCAGGCATCAGACCTTCATTAGCAAAGGTTGCATAGGCTTGTGCCATCTGGAGGGGATTTGTCTCTACGCCTCCACCGAGAGCGACTCCAAGAACTCGATCAACATTTTCCATATTCAGGCCAAATCTCTCCCCAGCGTCAAAAGCTTTGTCAATACCTAATGAATTTACAGTCGCAACTGCCGGTAAATTGAGTGATTCAGCCAAAGCCTGATACATAGGTACTTCTGGAGAAGTCTTAATGCCTGCATAATTGTCCACTTGATAACTATCGTACTGCATCGTATGATTATCCAGTTGCTTGTTTAAGGCCCATCCTGCTTCTACTGCAGGCGTATAAACCACTAAAGGTTTGATAGTTGAGCCTGGGCTACGCTTAGACTGAGTGGCATAGTTGAAATTGCGGAAGCCTGGTTTGTCATCGCCAGCTACGCTACCAACAACGCTACGCACCCCACCTGTTTTAGGCTCTAAAGCAACACTACCTGATTCAGCATGTGTTCCGTCTTCTGCCTTTGGAAATAGTGAGGTATTTTCGTAAACAACCTGCATATTGGCTTGGTAGTTTTGGTCAAGTTCTGTATAGATTCGATAGCCGTTGTTGACAATTTCCTCTTCTGTGAGATTGTACTTGGAAACTGCTTCGTTGACAACTGCATCAAAATAGGACGGGTAACGATAATCCGAAATCTTCCCTTCATACTTATCTTGCAGTTGAGAAGCCATATCTGCTCCAGCTGCTTCGGTCTCTTGATTTTTATCAATATAACCCGCTGCAACCATATTTTGCAAAACAGTATCCCTACGGTTGGTTGAAGTTTCAACAGAATTTAATGGATTATACAATTCTGGCCCCTTGAGCATCCCTGCTAGAGTGGCCGCCTGATCAAGTGTTAGTTGTGAAGCCGATACACCGAAATATTTCTTACTTGCATCTTCAATACCCCATACCCCATTTCCAAAGTAAGCGTTATTGAGGTACATAGTAAGGATTTGCTCCTTGCTGTATTTCTTTGTCAACTCTAAGGCAAGGAAAAACTCCTTGGCCTTCCGTTCAACGGTCTGGTCCTGGGAAAGATAGGCATTTTTCGCCAACTGTTGAGTGATGGTAGACCCCCCTCCAGAACGACCTGCTGTAAGGATGGCTAGAAAGAAACGACCGTAGTTAATCCCATCATTTTTATAGAAGGAACGGTCCTCTGTCGCGACAACAGCATTCTGCAAGTCTTTGCTGATATCTGACAGCTCAACATAGGTCCCCTTTTGACCGGATAGGGCCCCTGCCTCTTTTTCTTCGCGGTCAAAAATCAGAGTTCGCGTTTTCAAGGCATTTTGTAAGTCATTAACATTGGTAGACTTGGCTATCGCAAACAAGTAGGTTCCTACCAGCAAACCAGCACTTAACCCTAAAATGATGACGATTTTCGTCAGATGATAACGACGCCAAAATTTCCGAATTGGGCCTACTTGTGACAATTTTTTTCTATCGCTCCGTGAACGACGCATGCTAGTCGAATCAGACTCAGTTGATTCACTTGTTTCTTTTTTAAAAAGAGAAAGGAACTTCTCAAATAATTTATCTAATTTCATGCGTTTATTTTATCATCTTCACCATAGGAACTCAAGAATTTAGCTACTCCCTATCCAAATAGGGCTTTTTTTGTTACAATATCTGTATGCAATTCATATTTACATTACCCGAATCCCTGCCTCAAATGACGGTCAAACAATTTCTAGAGGAACAACTCCTCATCCCTAGAAAAATCCGTCATTTTTTGAGAACCAAGAAGAACATCTTAATTAACCACGAAGAAGTTCACTGGAACGAGATGGTGAAGCCAGGGGATATTTGCCAATTGACTTTTGACGAGGAAGATTATCCCAAAAAGGAAATACTTTGGGGAAATCCAGACCTCGTTCAAGAAGTTTATCAGGACCAACATCTTATTGTCGTCAACAAACCTGAGGGTATGAAAACTCACGGTAATCAACCAAACGAAATCGCCCTTCTCAATCATATCTCTGCCTACGTTGGGCAAACTTGCTATGTCGTTCATCGTCTAGATATGGAAACCAGCGGGCTAGTGCTTTTTGCTAAGAACCCTTTTATTCTTCCTATTCTTAATCGCTTGTTGGAGAAAAAAGAAATTGCTCGCGAGTACTGGGCACTCGTAGAAGGACGAGTAGAGAGTAAAGAACTTGTCTTTCGAGATAAAATCGGGCGTGATCGTCATGATCGCAGAAAACGAGTAGTAGATCCCAAAAATGGGCAATACGCTGAAACACATATCAGTCGATTAAAGCAATTCCCAAATAAGACTTCTCTGGTTCGTTGCAAGCTAAAGACCGGTCGAACGCATCAGATTCGTGTTCACCTCTCTCATCACAAGCATCCTATCTTGGGCGACCCTCTCTATAATAGTAAATCAAAAACAAGTCGGCTTATGCTTCATGCCTTTCGCCTTTCTTTTACCCATCCACTCACCTTAGAAAAATTGAGTTTCACTGTTCTATCGGATACTTTTGAAAAAGAATTAAAAAAGAATGGATGACACTATCATCTATTCTTATATATACAAAAAAAGCAAGGCCAGAAAGCCTTGCTTTTTTATCGACTCAAAAATTATTTAGCGATTTTTGCAAAGTATTCAAGAGTACGAACAAGTTGTGAAGTGTAAGACATTTCGTTGTCATACCATGAAACAACTTTAACCAATTGTTTACCGTCAACGTCAAGAACTTTAGTTTGAGTTGCGTCAAACAATGAACCGAATGACATACCTACGATATCAGAAGATACGATTGGATCTTCAGTGTAACCGTATGATTCGTTAGAAGCTGCTTTCATAGCTGCGTTTACTTCATCAACAGTAACGTTCTTATCAAGAACTGCTACCAATTCAGTTACAGAACCTGTTGGAACAGGAACACGTTGAGCAGCTCCGTCCAATTTACCGTTCAATTCAGGGATAACCAAACCGATTGCTTTAGCAGCACCAGTTGAGTTAGGAACGATGTTAGCTGCAGCAGCACGAGCACGGCGAAGGTCACCTTTACGGTGTGGTCCATCAAGAACCATTTGGTCACCAGTGTAACCGTGGATAGTAGTCATCAAACCTTCAACGATACCGAAGTTGTCATGAAGAGCTTTAGCCATTGGAGCCAAACAGTTTGTAGTACATGAAGCACCTGAGATAACTGTTTCAGTACCATCAAGAATATCATGGTTAGTGTTAAATACAACTGTTTTAACATCTGATCCACCAGGAGCAGTGATAACAACTTTCTTAGCACCACCAGCGTGCAAGTGTTTTTCAGCAGCTGCTTTAGTAGCAAAGAAACCAGTTGCTTCAAGAACGATTTCTACACCGTCGTTAGCCCAGTCAATTTGTTCTGGATCACGTTCGGCAGAAACTTTAACGAATTTACCGTTAACTTCAAATCCGCCTTCTTTAACTTCTACAGTACCGTCGAAACGACCTTGAGTTGTATCGTATTTCAACAAGTGTGCAAGCATCACTGGATCTGTAAGGTCGTTGATGCGAGTAACTTCAACACCTTCTACGTTTTGGATACGGCGGAAAGCAAGACGACCGATACGTCCGAAACCGTTAATACCAACTTTAACTACCATTAGTGATTTCCTCCTTATGAAAATCATGAAAATTTTATTGTGAAAAGAGTAACTTGAATCACTACAAATCACCTTTCAACAAACCTATTATATAACTATTTGAGTTTAATTGCAAGTATGGGCGTCGATTTTCTCTCTTGCTTTTCCACTTTTCCACTCCTTTTCATTCACTTATTCTTTAATTTTTAAATATATCCCTACAATCTTTTATAATGTCCGTATATTATCTCCATTTCTACACTCAACCTTAATTCCAGGTCTATCTGAGTTCACAAAAAAGAGACAGGATTAGTCCTGTCTCTAGGCTGATAAACGATTATTTACGACGTCCTGGACGTTCTTTATAACCATAGTAAGCATCTGCCATGATTTCTTCCATGTCAGCTACCATTGGCAAGCGTGGGTTAGCAGGTGAACATTGGTCTTCATAAGCAAGCAAGGCAATTTCATGCAAGCTGTCTTTCCAAGCTTTTTCATCGATTCCTTGATCCTTGAAGTTCATCTTGATACCTACTGCAACACCAAGTTCGTAAACAGCTTTAGCGTATGCTTCAACCGCTTCTTCTGGAGTTGAGTGAGGCAAGCCAAGCATTTTCGCGATGTCTTGGAATTTCTCATCAGCTTTCCAGTAGTTGTACTTAGGCCATGTAGTTGTCTTAGATGGACGAGTTCCGTTGTAACGGATAACATATGGAAGCAAGATTGCGTTTGTACGTCCGTGAACAGTATGGTGAACACCACCGATCTTGTGGGCCATTGAGTGGCTCATACCAAGGAAGGCATTGGCGAAGGCCATACCAGCCATCGTAGAAGCATTATGCATTTTTTCACGTGCTTCTGGGTCAGCTGTCTTAACAGATTTTTCCAACCATTCAAAGACAAGTTTGATTGTTTGAAGCGCAATACCGTCTGTGTAGTCGTTGGCAAAGTTTGAAGTGTAGGCTTCAGTAGCGTGAGTCAAGACGTCCATACCAGTATCAGCTGCGATGAAGTCTGGAACTGATTCAACCAAAGCAGGGTCAACAATGGCAATAGTTGGTGTCAATGAGTAGTCAGCCAATGGGTATTTGCGGTTGTTTTTCTTATCAGAGATAACGGCAAATGGTGTTACTTCTGAACCTGTACCTGAAGTTGTTGGGATACCGATGTACTTCGCTTTCTTACCAAGTGATGGGAAGCGGAAGGCACGTTTACGGATGTCCATGAATTTTTGAACCAAGTCACGGAAGTCGATTTCTGGTTGTTCGTAGAAGAGCCACATTACTTTGGCCGCGTCCATTGGAGAACCACCACCAAGAGCGATGATTGTATCTGGTTCAAATGCTTTCATCACTTCAGCACCACGTTCTACAGTTGTGATGTCTGGATCTGGTTCAACATCTGAGAAGACTTGGATAGTTACACGGTTGCTACGTGCGTTCAATTGATCGATAACACGTTGAACAAAGCCAAGTTTTTCGATAGATTTGTCTGTAACAATCATAACGCGTTCAATATCTTCACATGTTTGAAGGTATTGGATAGAATTGCGTTCGAAGTAAATTTTTGAAGGAACTTTAAACCATTGCATATTATTTCTACGTTTCCCTACTTTCTTGATGTTTAGAAGGTTGATCGCACTCACGTTATCACCGACTGAGTTGTGTCCGTATGAACCACATCCAAGTGTCAATGATGGAATGAAGGCATTGTATACGTCACCGATACCACCGAAAGTAGATGGAGAGTTCCAGATAATACGCATAGCTTTGATTTCTGTACCGAAGCGTTTAGCAAGAGCTTCGTCTTTTGTATGGATGGCTGCTGAGTGACCAAGTCCGTTAAACTCAACCATTTGACGAGCTTTTGTAAGACCGTCTTCTGTATCTTCAGCTTTTAGGACAGCGATAACTGGTGACAATTTTTCACGAGTCAATGGTTCTTTCGGTCCTACTTCTGCACATTCTGCAGCTAAGATGTTTGTTCCTTCTGGAACACTAAATCCTGCTTGTTCAGCAATCCATGCTGCTGGTTTACCAACAATGTTTGCATTTAGTTTAGCACCTGCACAGTTTTTGCTGTTAGCTTTCACGCCGAAACAGAACTCTTCAAGAAGGGCTTTTTCTTTCTTGTTTACAAAGTAAGTGTGGTATGATTTGAATTCTTCTACAAATTCATCATACACTTCTTTATCAATGATAACGGCTTGTTCTGATGCACAGACCATCCCATTATCAAATGATTTAGACATAACGATGTCATGAGCAGCTTGACGAAGGTCAGCAGATTTTTCTACATAGGCAGGAACGTTTCCGGCACCTACCCCAAGAGCTGGTTTTCCACATGAGTATGCAGCTTTAACCATAGCATTCCCACCAGTTGCAAGAATAGTTGCAACACCTTCGTGGTTCATTAGCGCTCCAGTTGCTTCCATAGATGGCTTTGTAATCCATTGAACACAGTTTTCAGGAGCACCAGCTGCAATCGCTGCATCGCGAACGATTTGTGCTGCGTGAGCTGATGATTCTTGAGCTGATGGATGGAAAGCGAAAACGATTGGGTTGCGTGTCTTCAAAGCAATCAATGATTTGAAAATCGCTGTTGAAGTTGGGTTTGTTGTCGGAGTGACACCACAGATTACCCCTACAGGCTCCGCAATCTTTGTTAAACCTGTAATTGGATCATCTTCGATAACTCCAACTGTTTTAACTCCACGCATATTGTTCACCACGTGTTCACAGGCAAATAGGTTTTTTGTTGCCTTGTCTTCAAATACTCCACGACCAGTTTCTTCAACTGCATGTTGTGCAAGGATACCATGTGCGTCAAGTGCTGCAACCGAAGCTTTTGCCACGATATAGTCAACTTGCTCTTGGTTCAACTTGCGCATTTCATCAAGCGCAACCAAGGCTTTTTTCACGAGACCGTCGACATGCTTCTCAGCAGCAAGTTGCTTTTCCTCTGGTGTTACTGTTTTTTTATCAGCCATATTATCCTCCATAGCCTTTAAGGATGTTATCCTTTGTTAATTTTTTCACAAGTTTATTATAACTCTTTTTTTATGCTTTGTAAACAGTTTCATAAGCATTTCACAAAGAATTTTTCTGATATTGTGATTTTTTTCTCAATATAGCTATATAATAGAGTTTTGTCTGGACGATTGTGAAATTATGGAAAAAATTTTTTTATTTCACAAAGTTTTTCTAGTTGATAGTTAGTTATCGAACTCAAGCAAGGAAAGCGTTTTCTTTTTAGGGTTTGAAAATAGTCTCCTAACTTGGAGACTACTGTTTTTGCTGAAAAACGCCTTGTTTAAAGGTTCCTTCATAAACAACTTCTTGCTCTGTAGTCAACTTCCCTTGACCCTCAGCCTGACCGTTTACAAAATCACCTTCGTATTTCCAGCCATCTTTTGATTGGAAAGTCCCTTTTCCATTAAAGGCTCCATTATTGAAATCACCTGTATATTGGTCCCCATTTTCAAAGGTCAGGGTTCCTTGACCATTCATTTTCCCTCGTACCAAGGTGCCATCATAAACAAGAGCTCCACCATCAAGTGTCAGGACACCCTTTTTAGGCGTATTTAGCAGAAATACCGAAAGAGCACAGAGTACCATTACGACTACTGCAATGAGCTCTAACCTAGGACGAGTTAGGTAAACTCTATACTTCTCATAAAATTGTTTAAGCTTTTCCATTGTCACTCTCATTTTCTAATCGATCTAGCCAGCTTTGACATCCACTTGTGATACGAGCATAGGTTTCCTCAAAATCTCCTGTATACCAAGGATCTGGGACACTTTCAGATGCAAAAGAGTAAATCTTGTACTGTAGTTCCTGAGGGCACATTTTACGCAGATCTGAAACGTTTGAAGCATCCATACCGATAATGTAATCAAACGATTCAAAGTCTTCCCTGCCAATCTGAAGCGATGTTTTGTCTTTATCATACGGGATCTGATATTGCTGGAAAATCCCTTGCGTTCCCTTATGAATCGGATTGCCATGTTCCCATGATGACGTTGCCCGGCTTTCGACGTGGTAATCGCTCGTCATGGATTTCATCACAAACTCTGCCATGGGGCTACGGCAGATATTTCCTATGCAAACAAATACTATTTTTTTCATCCCTTTTCCTCTCGTCTCATAGAAAAACGGGAGTGACTGGTCCCGTTTTATTCTTCGATTGCTCCGCCTTCGTCAACAACTGTTCCTTCTGGTGTCACAGCTTCTTTGAGTGGCAAAACGGTCTTGATAGCAGCCAATTCAAAGGTCAAATAGACCCCATCTACATCCAGTACGATTGTACCTTTCTCAGTATCTACTTCATCCACTGTTCCGTAAAGTCCACCAATTGTAATGACTTCATAGCCTTTTTGAAGCTTGTTCAAGCTTTCCATACGCTTTTGCGCTTGTTTCTTTTGAGAACGTTGCATAAAGAACATCAAGGCAAACATACCTACAAGCATGATTAAGAAAGTAATATTTGGATTCATTGTTTTCTCCTTTGTGTTTTACATAGGACTACTATATCAAATTTCAGCTACTTTTACAAGATTGTGCCTTGTTTTTATGGTTATAAAAAATCAGAGTTTTCACTCTGATTTTTGTGATTATTTCAAGTTTTGAACGACTTTGACTAGATTTTCAACTGTAAATCCGTACTCTGCCAATACTTTTGGTGCTGGGGCAGATGCTCCAAAGGTATCAATACCGAGAACGGCACCATCAAGACCAACATACTTGTACCAGTTTTGAGTTGCACCCATTTCGACTGCAACACGACGGCGAACTGCATTTGGAAGGATTTCTTCCTTGTAAGCTGCATCTTGTGCGTCAAAGACATCTGTTGATGGCATGCTGACTACACGGACTTTTACACCTTGACTAGCCAATTCTTTGGCAGCTGCGACCGCCAAATTCACCTCTGAACCTGTTGCAATCAAAATCGTATCAAAGTCTGCTGCATTTTCATAGACGACATAGGCACCTTTAGCAACTTTGTCAAAGTCTGTTCCCTCTTCGACAGTCAAATTTTGACGTGTCAAGACAAGGGCAGTTGGTGTTTTTTCGCTTGTCACGGCAAGGTACCAAGCCGCTTGAGTTTCACGCGCATCTGCTGGGCGGAAAACATTCAGATTTGGCATAGCACGGAGACCTGCTAAGTGTTCAACTGGTTCGTGAGTTGGACCATCTTCACCAACTGCGATTGAATCGTGGGTAAAGACATAAGTCACAGGAAGTCCTTGCAAGGCTGACAAGCGGACTGCTGCTTTCACATAGTCAGAGAAGACGAAGAAGGTTCCACCATAAACACGAAGTCCACCATGAAGGGCCATACCGTTCAAGATCGTTCCCATAGCAAATTCACGAACACCAAACTGAATGTTGCGGTTCAAGCGATTAGCGTCGTCTTGAAGTCCGTCCGTTTTGATATAAGTCATGTTTGAGTGAGCAAGGTCAGCTGATCCACCTAGGAAAGTTGGCAGCTTGGCAGCGACAACGTTCAAAGCATCTTGACTTGAATTACGAGTGGCTTGAGAAAATCCATTTTCTAAGGCTGGGAAGTCTGCTGGAGTCACCTCAACTGGGTCACGTCCGTCGATGATGGCTTCTACTTCTGCAGCCAGTTCTGGATGAGCCTCTTTATAGTCAGCAACTAATTTAGTCCAAACTTGATAAGCTGATTCACCACGGTCTGCAACATTTTCCTTGAAATCAGCATAAACTTGCTCTGGAATTTCAAATGGTTCATAATCCCAGCCGAGCGCTTGGCGAGTTGCTGCAGTTTCATCTGCTCCAAGAGGAGCACCGTGTACGGCATTAGTTCCTTGTTTGTTTGGAGAACCGTATCCAATCACAGTCTTCACTTCAATCAAAGATGGTTTGCCTGAAGCTTTAGCTGTTTCGATAGCAGCATGGATAGCTTCCAAGTCTGTTCCATCTTCAACCAAGGCAGTGTGCCAACCGTAGGCATTGTAACGATCACGAACACTCTCAGTGAAAGAATCCTTTGTCTCACCATCCAAGTTGATGTCATTTGAATCATAAAGAACCACCAACTTGTCAAGTTTTTGCAAGCCTGCGTATGAAGCCGCCTCACTTGAGACACCTTCCATCAAATCTCCGTCTCCACAGATCACATAAGTATAGTGGTCAAAGATATTGAAACCTTCGCGGTTATATTTGGCTGCTAAGAAACGTTCTGCTTGGGCAAAACCAGTGGCAGTTGAAATCCCTTGTCCTAGAGGTCCAGTAGTAGCGTCAACCCCTGCTGTATGACCAAATTCTGGGTGACCTGGTGTTTTGGAACCCCATTGGCGGAAGTTCTTGACTTCATCCATGCTAACATCTTCAAAACCAGAGAGGTGAAGAAGGGCATAAAGAAGCATTGAGCCGTGTCCTGCTGAAAGAATAAAGCGATCGCGGTTGATCCAGTTTGGTTGAGCTGGATTGATACGAAGTTGCTTTGTAAAGAGGCTATAGGCCATAGGAGCAGCCCCCATAACCACCCCTGGGTGACCTGAGTTTGCTTTGTTGATGGCGTCAATACCTAGAAAACGAATTGCATTAACAGATAGATTTGACATAGAATTTCCTTTCTCTTTGAGGTGATTAATAAATCACACATCCTATTTTACTATTATATGAAAAAATGCATAGAATAGCAATAAAACAATTTGCGCTCATCTAACACATTTGATTTGTCTATCCCCTCGTTACTTCATAGTAAGGCAACAAGCGCGTATAAGCGTCTTCTAGCTTCTCTAATATCGCTTCTACTGACTGATTTTCTATAAAAGAAACATCTGCCTTAACTAACACTTTACGGACTTCCTGACTTCTCAGCTTCTCGCGTAAAGTACGACGATTTTCTTCATTAGCCTCCATCTTATAACTTTCCCCATTTGAGTAGACTAGATAATAAATTCCTTCTACCGCTGGAAGTTCTAAAACCTTGGCTTGCTTGTCCAAGGTCTGTTCGTCTTTCTTACGCTCGATGAAACTGACTTCCAAAGAAACCCCAAAGTCAGTAGGTGCTCCATATAAACGCAAGGCCATCATAGGTTCTGTCACTTGTCCGTCTCTCTGAAGATAGGCCCAGAAATGCGGCCGCAAGCGTTGCGCTTGGTTCATCCACTGGCTAGTCTGTTGGAGTTGCCATTCTGGATGACTTGCTTGAAAGGTTTTGGCCAATTCTGTGAAAGACTTCCGAGCCTCTTGACCTTTTTGCCGCAAATTCAACATCTTTTCTCTTTCATCGCCAGCTTTATCAGGATTACGGTACTGGACACCTGCAAATGATAGGTATTCTCTAACTGCTTTCAGCATATCTGAATCTTTCCTTTCCTAGCAAAAAATCAGGACAAACCTGATTTTGCTTTGCTTATTCTGCATCTACGACAACATAGCGATTTGGCTCATCGCCTTCAGAGTAACTCGTCACGCCATCCATGCGTGAAATAATGCGATGGATAATCTTGCGTTCGCTATTTGACATTGGATCAGTTTGTTGGCTACGTCCTTCTTCTAAAACGCGAGTCGCCAATTTTTGAGCGTAGGTTTGCAAGACTTCTGCACGGTGTTCAACGTAATCATTGACATTGATCGTGATATAGAAGGTTCTCGAATAGCGATTGTAAAGGTAATTTTGCGCTAACAGCTGAAGAGCTTTCAAGACTTTCCCGTGGTAGCCGATAATACGGCCTGGTTCATTAGTGTCAATTTGAAGATTGATGGTGCGGCGATTGTAGTCGCTTGAAATCGTCCCTTCAACATCCATATCATCTACAATGGTTTGAACGTAGCTAGCTACTTCTGTTGCCACTTGTTCGATGTCATAACTTGGTTCTACTTTCAAGCCTAAATCTTCCAAAGACTGGCTTGTTGTTTCCTGCGTTTCAGTTTCTTTTTCTGGAGCAGATTCCACTTCCTCGGTAGTATTCTCTGGTTCCAATTCATTTAAAATTGAAATATGGCCTGTTTCTTCCAAAATCGTGCTGGCATGTTTTTCATTTTTCAAGATTTCAGCCTTGACCTCTTCAGAGACACCTTGACCTTCTTCTTCAATCTTCTTAATCGCTTCAACTACATGCCCCAAATCAACAGTTGCTTCACTTACTGTTTTCACGGGTTCATTTTTTTCATTAACTTCTTTTGGAACCCCTTTAATGGCCTGCTGGTTGGCTTTGATCACTGTCGTTTCACTAATGGCTTCGATATCAACTTGAGCTGGCTTCTTACCAAACAAGCCTAAGAATCCTTTTTTCTCTTTCGAAACGACCTTGATGTGGGCCTTCATTCTTGGAATGTCTAATTCTTTCAATCCTTTTTGGATTGCTTCTTCAACCGTTGAACCTGTAAATAATACCATTACCAGATTCCTCCTTATTTTTTCTTTTTCTGTGCTTTTTTCAAAGCTCTTCTCTTCTTGCCTTCTAAATCTTTTTCTGCTTGCGCCACTGCTTCTCTTTCAGCAATAATCTTGAAAGGATTGTTCAAGAAATAGGTTTGCAGAACTTGGTAAGCATTGGATACAGCCCAGTACAAGGCTACACCACTTGGGGCGGAGATGGCAAAAACAAAGATCAATACAGGCATACCATACATCATCCCTGTCGTAGCTCCACTTTTTTCGGACAAAGCTTTATTCGATAACCAGCTACTCAAGAAGGTAAAGACTGCCGCCAAAATCGGAAGGACAAAACTTGTATCCACTCCTCCCAAATTAATCCATAAAAAGTGACCTGTTTTCAAAAAGTCTACTCGACTCAAGGCTTGAAAGAGCGCCAAGAGAACCGGCATTTGTATTAAAATTGGCCAGAGAGAGGATGAATGTTTGATTCCTAACTCTTTATAAACCTTACGCATCTCCTGGTCTAGCTTGGTTCTACTTTCCATATCACGACCTGGGTATTGCTCTCGCAAAGCCTTGATGCGCGGTTGAGCCTCTTGCATTTTTCTAGAGGCAACCATCTGTGTCTGAAAGACCGGCAATAAAATCGTCCGGATCAAAATCGTGAAAAGAATAATCCCCACTCCGATACTAATGTCAAAGGACAAAAAGCGGATAATTTCAGCAAAAAAATAGACGAATTTGCTCCAAAAGTCTGTCGAATCTGCTGTTATATCGCTAGCTGTACTATTTGTTGCACAGGCCGTCATGATAAACAAGGACAAGCCCAACAAACTAGTCAACTGTAGTTTCTTTTTCACTCCCATTTCCTTCCTGATAAATCTTTGATAACTTTAATACGTGGAGTAGATTTTTCTCCATCTCTGCATATTCCAAAGTTTCCACCCCTTTTCGGGCAATCACGACAAAATCGACATGCTCTACCAAACTCCCTTTTACACTTTGTAGAATGTGTCGGATTCGTCTCTTAATTTGATTTCTGGTAACTGCATTCCCCAGCTTTTTGCTGACGGACAGCCCTACTCGAAAATGGTTTTGCTGATTTTCCAATTGGTAGACAACAAATTTTCGATTGGCAAAACTCGTTCCGTCCTTGAAAATCGCCTTAAAATCTTTCTCTCTTTTTACACGAAAGCTTTTCTTCAAAACTCAACTCCATCTATTAAATTACTACTATTATACCATATTTTTTAAAAAAGCCAATAACAGCAAGGTTTTAGACATTTCCTACATAAAAAAAGCTGGAAAATCTCTTTCCCAACTTCTTTTCACAATCAAATTTTACGTGTATTTACTTATTTTTTCAAGCGCTCAACATCGCGTGCAATCACCAATTCTTCATCTGTTGGAATAACCAAGACACGGATTTTCGCTTCGTCCGTTGAGATGTCTCCCGTTACACCAAAGACATTCTTTTCTGGATCTACATCACAACCAAACCAAGAGATACCTGAAATGACATCCTCACGGAAATTTGCTGCATTTTCACCGATACCTGCTGTGAAGATTATCGCATCTGCTCCATTTAGGACTGCAAGGTACTGGCCGATATGTTTTTGGATACGATCAACATACATTTCATAAGCCAAAGTCGCATCATGGTCTCCTGCTTCCATGGCAGCAATCACATCACGCATATCGCTTGACTGACTAGAAACTCCCATGAGCCCTGATTCACGATTGAGAACGCGGCTAATATCTTCTGGGGTATTGAAATCCTCTGTATATTGCATGAGATAAGGGATAATAGCAGGGTCAATATCTCCTGTACGAGTTCCCATCATCACACCTCCAAGTGGTGTGAATCCCATAGAAGTATCCACAGACTTCCCACCCTTAACAGCTGTGATAGAAGCCCCGTTACCAATATGGCAGGTAATCAATTTCAAATCTTCTAGAGGACGGCCCAAAAGTTTCGATGCTTCTCCTGCGACAAACTGGTGACTTGTCCCGTGGGCTCCGTATTTACGAACCTTGTTCTCAGTGTAATACTTAGTTGGTAGAGGATAGCGATAAGCCTTCTCTGGCATGGTTGTGTGGAATGAGGTATCAAATACTACAACACTGGTAATATCTGGAAGCAATTCCTTAAATGCGCGAATTCCAGCTGCGTTAGCTGGATTGTGAAGGGGAGCCAAGAGTCCCAATTCCTCAACTTTTTCTAACACGTCTCCCTCAACAACTGTTGATTCTTTGAAATATTCTCCACCTGCAACAACACGGTGTCCAACACCAGTAATTTCATCATAAGATTCGATGATATCGAAACGAATCAAATCATCCAATAAAATTTTAACGGCTTGTGTGTGATCTTCAATATCAAGAATTTGTTTTTCAGAACGGTCGTCAAATTTTACAGTTGAGATTGAATCCTTCAAGCCGATACGTTCAATCAAGCCCTTCGCCAATACTGTTTCTTCTGGCATTTGGTAAAGTTGCCATTTCAAACTCGAACTTCCAGCATTGATTGCAATTGTTTTTGTCATAAGATGATACCTCTTTTTAAGCGTTTTCATCTATTATAACAAAATCTCTTTTATATTTCAGTACCTTTGCTCCAATTTTGAAAATTTTCTTTAAAAGCCAATAGTACCGCGGGATCTTGCAGACTTGTTAAAGGATAGACAAAGGGTTCTGTTTCCTTGTCCCTCTTCTTCTGTAAGACAAAAATACTCTTAGCTTGGCTTGCAGTTGAGAAAATATCTTCTGGTAAGGCGATGATAGCAGTCAGACTGACTTCGTCTTTGAGCCAAGCTTTTAACAAATCACTTTGAGGGCTGGTCAACAAATCACTCGGAGCTAGAAAAATAGCATAGCCATCTGACTTAAGGTACTTGAGCCCTTGCTCCATGAGCAAATGATGGGCATAGGTATGCTCTTGACTAGAAGCCACTTGATAGCGCGAAGCGATGGCATCTTCTGGGTAATAGCCAACAGGCAAGTCGCTAATGACCACGTCGCTTTCTTTAAGCATTTGCGGACGAACGGCATCGCCTTGGACAAAACCAGCCTGCAAACCAATCACATCTGCCATACTGGCTGCCAAATCAATCAGCAAATCATCCACTTCGATTCCCAAGTAATCTACTTTTTTAGAGAGAGAAGTCAAGAAAGTAGCCCCCAAAATCCCCATACCAGAGCCTATTTCGAGGATGCTAATTTCCTCTTGATCCAGCAACTCTTCCACAACAAGTACCAAGAGGAGGGCAATGGCATCCGGTGTAAACTGGTGATTGGCCTGTAAAGGCTCCGTTTGTCCTGCCTTCATCAAGAGAAACTGGTAGGTCTTGAGCCACTCTTCCTTGCGAAGTGCTAAGCGCTTAAGGGCTTGATTGTTCTCCTTGACCTGCTTTTGCTCAGTCTCGCCATCTAGATAAATGCTGTTTTGCTCTACTAAGGCATCATAAAAGTTGGTCGCCAAATCACTTTGGATGACTTGGACATTCTCTAGTAAATACGTATAAGCTTGTTCAATTTTTTCAAAATCCATATTCCTATCTTATCAAAATTCCCCTATTTTTTCCATCTGAAGAGAAAAAATCACTGCTTTAGTCAGCGAGTGATTTTTGGGCTATAGTTAAAAAGAGCTCTGCGTAATTTCCGAGGAAAAGACCTTCAGCACTATAGAGAATCTGACTGCCAATGCTCGAAAAACCAAACTGGGCGAGCTTGGTTTCCAGTTCAGCTAAATCAAAACCATGGTGGTTGGTATCTGTCTTGACAAAATCAGCAATGAAAACTTGTCCATTCTCCCTAAGATGATAGTGAAACATGGCAAGAGTCGCATCTAGATCAGGCATATGATGAAGAACTCGACTGACAACAATTATGTCAAATTGCTGCTCCAAGGGATTTGCCAGTAAATCCTGCTCCAAGAGTTGAAGATTCCTGATTTCTTGTTCCTTTGCTTTCAAACGGGCTTGCTCCAGCATCTTCTCCGAGATGTCTACAAGGGTAACCGACTGGGCTTGCTTAGCTAGAGGCAAGGCTAACAGACCCGTCCCACCACCAAAGTCCAGTATTGCCTTGTCTGATAGAAAATCAATCTGTGCTTCAACTGCTTGACAAACCAAGTTTGCAAGGAAGATATTTTTAGGGGAATCAAAGGTTTCTGCTTTGTGATTAAAATCGTGTTTCATGTTTTTAGTTTAGCACAAAGTAGTTGAATTGACTAGGAATTATCTTTCTTTTCAGGCTTTTCTTCTGATTTTTTCTTCCCTGCTTGATTGCTTGAATCAGTCGCTACCTCTTCCTTTTTAGCTGTTTTCTTTTCTTGGGTTTCCATCGGAGGAAAGAGAAATTCATAGTCTCCCTTATTCATACGAACACTTGTTGCAAAACCTGTTTTCGTATTGTGATACCTGACTTTTCCTAAGTTGAAGACTCGTTCCCCACTTTCTTGCTCAGCCTTATCCTTACTTCGCTTGGCCATGGCAAAAGCTGCCAACTTCTCTTTGTTTAGGGTATAGTCTTTGTGATGGGCGACTTGCCGGTTCAAATAAAACTGCAACAAAAGGCTAAAAATGGCTGCCATGGTAACTGCATATAAGAGAACGCCTGCCTTAACTTTTTGCTTTTTCCACACGATAGATGAACTCCCTTTCTATGCCCTTTTGAAATTGGAAACGAAAGTGAAGCAGTTGATTTTCCTCTGTAATCTGTGCTGATTTGAGTCCATAAACCATAGGTTGGTAGCCCCGTCCGCTGGTATCGGTCTTCCGAAAATCATCCGATTTAGATTTCCCTATAGAGATATCCTTACCATCCTGTTTCATGTAGAGGCGATTGCCTTCTACCTTTTCAAACTGCGAACGCTCTAACTCAGCCTCTAGCTGGTCCACAAACAAGAGCCACTCCTTTTGCTCGCTTTGCTGCTGGTAACGAACTTCTGAAATGAGGAGCTGACTCATAGCTTGAAAAAGGAGCAAGCCACCGCTAATGATGATAAGGGCAATCAGAGATTCTAATAGAGTGAACGCTCTTACCTTACTGCTCTTTAAGGTCGAGTAACTTCTCTGAACCATGATAGACCTCCACTCCTTTTTCACTAGAAAACACCTGAATCTCCACTCCGTTTATGTTTACCTGATTTTGACCTGTCTGCAGAGCCATCTTAGCTACACGAAAGGCTTCTTCTTTTTGCAAGATTTCTGCCTCTTCTTGTCTATTTTGTTGGATTTGTCCCAAGAGGAGGGTTGCAATACTGGCAAATATGGCTAGCGCTACTACTGCTTCTAGTAAGATCACTGCCCTAATTTTTTGTTTCCTTAATGCGTTTAATTTTTCCATTTCCTAGATATAATTGATAGCGAATCGCTCCTTTACTGGTTTGAAATTCAACCTTAGCCAGAGACGAATTTCCTCCAGCTCGATCAAATATAATGCTTTGTCCTGATGGTGCCTGAATTCCTTTTGGAACTGTCAAGTTTTGATTGCCATTGCTGATCGTCTGTCCATCTAAATTCAAGCTGGTCTTTTGCTGACTGGCTAGACTGCGTTTTTGCGTTTCCCGATAGAGTTCTTCAAACTCCATAAAGAAAATTTGCTCCTCCACCGCTGCAAAACTGGACTGAACTGAGCCGGACAAGCCCAAGGCAAGGATACTCACAATTCCCAAAACTAAGAGACTTTCCAGCATAGTAAAGGCCTTAATCTGCAACGGTTTGGCTTGTTTTTTGTTTTGCATGGTAGTCTTTATAAGCTTTGGCTTGCTCAGCAGTGATACGACCGTCCGCTTGTAATTTGCTGAGGCTGGCATCATCATTTTTATCCAAACGATAAAGTTCTGCCTGGCTTTCCACGACCTTGACAACAGCAGCTTTTCCTTTGTCATCTACGGCATCCTTTTGCTTGGTCAAATTGGGCACAAAGAGCAAGAGAAGAACGCTGATGATGAGCAAGACCACTAACATTTCTACCAAAGTGAAAGCTTTAACCTTGGCTTTTTTTAAATTTGTCATGAGTTTTTTCATTTTAAAAATTTACCTCCATATTTTGATACATGGGCATAAGCATTGCCGCATAAAGTAAAACGATAATCAGGGCCACAAAGATAAAAACCAGTGGCTGTACTAAGTTCATGGTGCGGTTGACTCGGGTAAAAAAGGCTTCCCAAGTCTTCTCAGCATAGATTTCCAACTCACTCCCCAGCTTGGACTTGACTTCCCCATACTCAATGATGAGACTCAACTCCTTTTTAATGAAAGGATAGGTTCCTATAGTCTGAGAAAATTCGCGGCCATTTTGCAGGGCTTGAGCCAGATCTTGACCGATTTCTTTAAAGAGCTGAGAACCCTGTCCCTGCATGACCTGAAAAATCTGCGTCAGCTCCATTCCCTGTGAAATCATATTGCCCCATTCACGCGCGTAATAGGCCGTCAGATAGGTCTGAACAAAAATTCCCAGAAAGGGCAGGCGTGCCAACATCGAGAAGACCCGCATCTTGGAACTTCTTTTGTAGAAAGTGAGGGTTAAAAGTAGAGACAGAGAACAAACCAACACTAGTCCCAGAAATATTTGTGGCAGATTGCCAATGATTTGGGTGGCGATATTGCTACTGTCCAGTTGGGGGAGCAAATAGTTTCTCAATCCCAGCATGATTAGCAGGAGAAATCCCAGCAAAATCAGGGGATAGGTCGCCACTTCGATTAACTTCTTCTTGACCTTGGACAAATTATCCAGATATTCTTCTATCTTCCCCAGACTCAGGTGAAGATTTCCATGCACTTCAGCTAGAGATAACTGGGTCACAATAGCACTTGAAAAGCCCAAGCTGTCCATCATCTCTGAGAAAGATTTCCCATGAGACAATCCTTGGTGCATCTGGGCCACATAGTCCTTTTCCAGCAAAGCACTTCTGCCCAAGAAAGAAATAATTTCCACCAAATGAAAGCCACTGGAGAAGAGGTTGTTAAACAAGGTAATGATTTTCTTCTGCTTAGCTGTAGCTAATTTTTTCCGTTTCAGCCTGAAGACTTGTGATATGTCCATCTTTAAGAAGCTGGTCAATCTGTTCATTCCAGCTAGTTGGCTGGTGTTCCTGATAGTCTTTGTTTGCAAAGTCAACGATTCCTCCTCCCCCGATTAATCTCTGGTAGCAGACGCCTTGCAGGACAACTGCTAGTTCCTCCTCCGTCACACCCAACTCCAGAAGGCGTTCATAAACTCCTCGGATACTCTTGGCATGAATGGTTGAAAAAACTGTCGCCCCTGTCAAACTGGCTCTGACCACTGCACGCGCTGTCTCGCTGTCACGAATTTCACCGATAATCAAGAGGTCCGGACGATGCCGGAGAGACAGTTTGATCAGATTTTCATAGGTCAAGCCAATCGCTTCATTCAACTGCAACTGGAGCATGTCTTCCTGCTTGATTTCGACAGGATCTTCGATGGACATAACCTGTTGCCCCTTAAAAAGTGACTTGGCCAATTCGTGCATCAAGGTCGTCTTGCCACTGCCGACCGGACCTGCAAAGAGATAGAGTCCCCGTTGCCTATACTGCTCACCCAGTTCGTTCATATCCTGAAACCAGAAATGCAGGTCCTGCTCCTCATCGTGCAACAAACGAATAACCAAACTCTCATGTCCCCGATAATCTCCCACGGTAGACAAACGCAGAGAAGACACCTTCTTCCCATGCTGATAGTCGCAAGAGCCCAGCTGACTGCGCCTCTTCTCTCCTACATTCATACCCGCTACAAACTTAAAATGACTAATCACCGCAGCTAAAACCTCAAACTCATAGGAGTCAACTAGACACCTCTCGTCTCCAATCCGCATGTGAAGCTCATAGGACTTTTCCTTGGGGATAAAATAGATATCCTGAGCCTTCTTTTCTTTCGCAGTAGCAATAATTTTCTGTGCAATTTCTTGTACCATACCGCCCTCCTTATCTAACTATTCGCAAAAAAATAAAAAAAGCAACTTAAAAAGTTACTTTTTTATCTCCATTTCATACGGCAAGAACGGTGTTTTTCTTGACCTGTTTGTTTTTCATAACCTGGACGTAGCTTTTCATCGGGGATGACTTGCTCATCCTGTAAAAGTGCCAAAGAATGATACTGCTGCAAATACTCATTACACTCATCACACCAGCGTTTATCAGCAGGATCCCAAAAAATAGTCATCAAATCACTCCGACTCTTATAAAGAGGATTCTTCTTTTCCAGCTCAAACCAGCATGATTTATAATATTTTAGAGCATCATAATACTTGTCAAAAGATTGACTCATGATGACATCTTCTTCCCAACCTTCTATGAACCACCACGGTTCAAAGTCCCCATACATTTCTATAACACAATACATTCTTACTACTTCCTTTGTACCGTATATTATATCTAATTTTTTAATACAAGAAAAGGATTTTGCTTGTTTCCCCCATTAGAAATTTCTTTAATCCTATTATTTTCATCTGATAATAAAAATAGGAGTCCCTTATTGACCCCTATTTTTTATCTTCTTAGGCTTGATAACGTTTCACACCATCTAGGTAGGTTGCTACCAATTCCAAATCTTTATCTAGGACGATAAAGTCGGCATCGTAACCTTCACGGATTTGACCGCACACATCATCAATGTGAACAGATTTTGCTGGGTTGAGGCTGGCCATCATGACTGCTTCATGCGGATTCGCAATGCCCCATTCGACAACATTCTTCAAACCGTCCTTGAGTTTGAGGATAGAACCTGCCAAATTGCCTGTAGATTTGAGGCGAGCAGTTCCATTGGCAACTACTACTGGGAATTCTCCCAACATGTAGTCTCCATCTTCCAAGCCACCAGCTGTCATACAGTCTGTGATAAGGGCAATATTTTCAGTTCCTTTTTGTTTGAGCAAAATATCACAGGCCTTTGGATCTACATGGTGACCATCACAAATCAATTCTGCGTAAGTATGAGGCAATTCATACATGGCTCCCACCATACCGAGTTCACGGTGAGTCAACCCACGCATTCCATTGTAGGCATGTACCCAAACACTCGCTCCAGCATCGACTGCTTTCTTAGCTTCATCAAAAGTCGCATTTGAGTGTCCAAGAGCAACAGTCACTCCTTCGCCCGTAATCGTTCGTACAAAGTCTTCTACACCTTCGCGTTCTGGCGCAAGGGCGATTTTATTGAGCAAGCCATTGGCAGCTTTTTGCCAAGCACGAAACTCATCCATACGAGGGTCTTTCATATAGGCAGGGTTTTGGGCTCCCTTGTATTTCTCTGTGAAATATGGGCCTTCAAAATAGATCCCACGAATCTTGGCTCCACTTGCTTCCTGGTAACGAGCACCGATATTTTCAGTTACCGCAAGCAACTGCTCGTAAGAGGAAGTCAACGTCGTTGGCAAGAAACTGGTGACTCCTGTGCTAAGTAGTCCTTCACTCATTGTATGAAGGGTTCCTTCAATGTTATTATCCATGACATCCACACCGCCAAATCCATGAATGTGGGTATCCACAAGTCCTGGTGCAATGCTATAACCGGTATAGTCAATCACCTCAGCTCCTTCAGGAATCTGTTCTACATGTTTACCAAACTTGCCATCCACAAGTTCCAAGTAACCGCCACGACGAACTCCGTGTGGGTAGAAAAACTGATCCGCTTTAATATAATTAGGCATAATGATAACCTCCTTGATAGATTGATTCTAGAATTTATTATGTCAATTACATTATAAACCTTTCTTTTTCATTTGTAAATGGTATAGACCTATTTTCTAGAGATATTTTAAAAGAGCTGGATATCTCCAACTCTTTGATTTTATTTTGATTTCACAGGTAGTTCTTGAGCGGCCTTAACAGCAGCTGCAATCGTCTCTGCGTAAAGTTTAGCACCTTCTTCAATCATGCTGCTATCATTTCCAAAGTGGACTTGGTCAGTTCCAGCCCAGATTTCAGGGTGTTCCTTAGCGACCTTATTCCAGTCAGCGATGCTCACATATGGATTCTTTTCAGCTAATTCTCTCGCATAAGCCGCATACTGCTCCACTGATGTGTAAGTGTCCTTGCTCTTGTCTCCCTCATAAGGTGTCACCAGTATCAGATGGTGTCCTTTCGGTAGATTGTTCACGATGCTGTCCAAATCATTCTTATAGCCTTCAGGATTGTTGACCCCCGTTGCAATGACAACTGTTTTTAAAAGCGCCTTGTTCTGGCTATTATTGAGCATGATGTCATTGGCTTGCTTGGTCGTCCGACTAACCTGGGCATTGATATTTGCATCAGGAAGTGCCTCTTTTAAGGCTGTATTGGCACGTAAAGTCACTGAATCTCCTATTAGGCTTGTTCCCTCAGAAATTCCTAGGCGACTGGCTTCAGCTTGTTCAGCAAGAGTCTTTGTTTGTCCCATATTGGTCTGAGCTTGCTTGAAACCATTGACCATCAAGTCTGTCTCAAAAGCTCCAACTTGAGGAGCCATAGCTATGATAATCAAGGTAAGTAAGGAAAGGACGCCCACAACACTAGCACTAATAGGTTTGATATGATGCAGTTTAGTGATTTTTCTAACCAAAGCATTGGTCTTACCGGCAATCAATGGCTCAATAATATAGAAGGATAAGATAGCAAAGAAATAGGAAAAGATAACGGTTAACATAACAGCGGGCAGATTGCTCATCAACTGAGAAAAGATAATATAGAAAGGCCAGTGGAAGAGGTAAACCGCATAACTGGTATCCGCTAAAAATGTGATGATCCGAGGTTCTTGTATCTCAGGCGTTTTCTCATGCAAGACACGCGCAGCAAAAATCATGGTCACGGCCGCTAAACTTGCCAGTAAGAAACCAAATAGATAAGCGAACAGGTAGGTAAACTTGACAAAGAAGGTCAAGAGTACTAATACCAAGAGACCTGCAGCAAACACCAGTAGATTCTGACGAAGATCCCACGTCCGATCAAACTGCTTAACTAAATCGCTCGTCTGACGAACACCCACAACTGTCGCCAAAATACTTCCTAAAAAGAAGGGGTAGATATGGGTTAAACTTGAAAAGTAGACAGACGAATGAGAACTAGCCATTAGACTACCAATAAACATGGAGAAAAAGCTAATGATGAAAGCTCCCGCAGAAAGGAGAAATACCATCCCTCTCAATTGACTACTAGATTTTGAACGTTTCGATAAGAACCAAACCGCTAAGCCCCAAAGAATATAGTAGTGAACCTCAACAGCTAGACTCCAGTTGTGAACAAAGAGATGCGGAATGAACTGGGATTCGTAACTTCCCCCTGTTAACATCTCATAGAAGTTGGTCATAAAACCAAAAACTCCCGCAATCTGACCGCCAATTCCAGCAACATAGTCTTGGCGAACTAAGAGGGTAAAGGGCATGGTCACCAAAACCATCAGAACCACAGGTGGTACGATGCGGTAAAACCGTCTCTTAAAAAAACCCAGTAAATCAATCTGGCGTGCCTTCCCAAATTCTTCTAAAAGGAGGGCAGTGATTAAAAATCCTGAAAAAGTGAAAAAGACATCTACCCCAAAGAAGCCTCCAGGAAAGATCGTTTGAAAGAAGTGGTACAAGAGCACCAAAAGTAAACCTGTAATCCTAATCAAGGAAAACCATTTAATACGCATACGAGTTTATTCCCCACTCAATTAGATCGTAAAAACATCTAATTTTCATTCCATAATACACCTTATTTTATCAAAAAAAGAAGAAAAATCCTAAGAGAAAACTTAGGATTTCAGTATTCTATTTTTACACTTTAGAAATTGCGTCCTGACTTGTTGTAACCATATTTTTCCACAAAATATTCACGGAATTCCAAGAGATTATCATCCATGATGGCTTGACGCACTTGCTTCATCAGGTTGAGCAAGAAGTAAAGGTTGTGATAGCTAGTCAAGCGGATGCCAAAGGTTTCGTCAGCCTTGAGCAAGTGACGAAGGTAGGCGCGTGTGTAGTTCTTGCATGTATAGCAATCACACTCAGGATCCAGTGGCGTAAAGTCTTCAGCGAATTGGGCATTTTTGACAACCAAACGACCTTGGCTGGTCATACAAGTTCCGTTACGAGCGATACGAGTCGGCAAGACACAGTCAAACATATCCACACCACGAATCACCCCATCAATCAAGCTATCTGGCGCTCCTACTCCCATCAAATAGCGAGGTTTGTTTTCTGGGAGAAGTTGGGTTGTGAAGTCCAAGACTACATTCATCTCTTCGTGCGTTTCTCCTACTGCCAAACCACCGATAGAGTAGCCAGGGAAGTCCATGCTGACAAGGTCGTGAGCCGACTGACGACGAAGGTCTTCAAATCCAGCACCTTGCACAATTCCAAACAAACCTTGGTCATGTGGACGACGGTGAGCCTTCAAACCACGTTCAGCCCAACGACTAGTACGCTCGATTGATTTCTTAACGTAGTCATAAGGTTGATAAAACTGAGGACATTCGTCAAAAGACATCATGATGTCCGAACCCAGATTGTTCTGAATGGAGATGGCCTTTTCTGGCGATAGGAACATCTTGGAACCATTGAGATGGTTTTTAAAGGTTACTCCTTCTTCGGTGATATTCCGGCTATCTGCTAGGGAATAAACCTGGAAACCGCCACTATCCGTCAAGATTGGCTGGTCCCAATTCATGAACTTGTGGAGACCGCCTGCGCGTGCGATGAGTTCATCTCCAGGGCGAAGCCAGAGATGATAAGTATTAGATAGGATAATCCCTGATCCCATCTCCTTTAACTCTTCAGGTGACTGGGTTTTAACAGTGGCTTGGGTCCCAACTGGCATAAACATGGGTGTCGGGAAGGTACCGTGTGGGGTGATGATTTCTCCTAGACGAGCTCCTGTGTGTTTTTCTTTCTTAATCAAACGGTATTTGATTGGTGAATCTGACATTTTCTACCTCCGAAGCTGGGAAAGACAGTCCCAGTTCATACTTTGTGCCCAAAGGCATACTGTATGATTTTATCAAAAAAACCAGGAACTGTCACGAACTATGGTATAATGAAAGAATGAAATACCCAAAAATTGATTTAAAAACCATTCGTCTGCAAACTAGGCAATTTCAGGCTGAAAATCCCCGCCTCTTTCTCGTCTATCTCTTACCCAGCATACTGGTCATCTTATCAGGCTTTCTCAACCCCTTGGCTCGTCTCCAAGAAAGTGTTTTAGAGCAATCCTTTTTCAGCATGCTGGCACAAGTGCTCCAAGCCTATCTCTTCCCATTAGTGGTTTCTTTTATGAGCACGATTTTTTTAGCAGGTGCTGCTTTTGCGACACTCCGACTCCTCAAGGATCCTGATACAGAACTCTCAGTAAAATCAAGTCTGGCCCTCTTTGCTGAAGAGCGCTTCTCGCAAACCTTCCTAACCCTGCTCCTCAAACGTTTCTACCTATTTTTATGGAGCATTCCAAACTTAGTAGGCGTTTATTTTCTCTTTTATAGCAATCTCTTGGCTCGGAGATTTGTCGCCCTACATCCTGAATTTCCAAAATTAGACCTCTCATCCGTTGAAACCGAGCAGTTCCTTATGACCTTTGGCCTCTACTTTTTCGCGAGTCTCATCTTGATAATTGTAGGGAACATCCTCTACATTCCGCAACATTATGCCTACTCGCAGGTAGAATTCCTCCTCTGCGACACTCTGGATTTAGGACAGGCTAAACCCCGTCAAATCCTGAAAACCAGCCGTTTCTTGATGAAGGGTTACAAGTTTCAACGCTTTGTCCTCGACCTACAACTACTCCCTTGGTACTTCCTCAATTGGATCACCTTTGGAATTGCTAGCTTTTCAATCCTTCCCTATATCCAAAACAATCACATCTTCTTTTACAGAGCCCTACTAGCCCGTAAACGTCGAAATGGATAAGAGCATATAAAAACCAGCGTCGTTCAGGACGCTGGTTTTCTTATTTTAAAAGCAAAATACTCAGCAGAGTCAAAATAGCAGGCCCACCTTGCTTCAGAAGAATCTTCTTGTCTGCTGTCAGAGAACCGTAGGTCGCTGCACCAAGCACAAATAAAACAAAGATGGTCACAATTTCCAAGCTTTGCGAAAAATAAATCCCGTACAAGAGAAAGACACCTATCAAAGCATTATAAATTCCTTGATTTTTAAATAATGAACTCACTGAAGAACGAGCCAGTTCTTCCTTATCCACATTAAACACGCGACTAGTAGTGTCTGATTGCGTAGCCACACTTTCCAAATAAAAAATGTAAAAATGCTCCAAGGCAACGATAGTTGCTAAAATAGTAGTAATGATTGACATCGTTTTCTCCTTAAAATTCTATTTTTTCTAGACCTGACACTAGTTTCGTCAGTAAAGTTATTAGCTCTTTCTGCTCGGCTGTCGATAAGATGCTCTCCATCTGTTCCTTCACTCGCAAATGATGTTTAGGCGGACTGACTAAGAGTTGATTCTTGGCTTCTTGGGTTAATTCAACTAAGACTTCTCGCTGATTGGCCGGATTACGCCTGCGACTGACATAGCCTCTGACTCTAGTATCTTAAAATGACGGGTCAAGGCCGCCTGGTCGATTTGCAACTTCTCCTGAACGGCAATCTGGTTGCAGGGTGACTGCTGCAGTAAAAACTGCAAGATTTGATAGCGGGTCAAACTAATTCCCAATTGTTTCTCAAAAAGTTGAGTGATCATCTGATCTGTTAAATGGAGCTGGTACAGTAAATCGTTAATTTTTTTCATTTCTACCTCCTTGCGTACACTTGATTTATCAACTATTGAGTTATCAAGTATATTACAGAAAGATTAAAAACGCAACTATTTTGCTTACTCACGAAAAATAGCCTCTTGGTTTCAATCCCAAAAGGCTATTATTTCTATATTCTAGATAAAATCCAGCACTAACCTACCAAATCTGCTCGAAGGATTTCTCCCTCTTTATCAATGACAACTTCGATGGCATGGCCTGCAAAAATTTCCTCGCTATCATCATAGTAGAGGGTCAATTCCCCGTCTTCGTTGATCGATAGTTCACTCAAGGAAAGAGAGTTGGTAAAATACTCTTCTGTTAACTCCACATCATTTTCATCTGAATCTATCCAGTCTTGAGCTGTTTCCCACAGTTCTTTGACAATATAGTCTTTAATCCGAGTATCTTGAACTTGGAAAGTTCCCATAAATTTCTTTAGATCATCAAAAGAACTTGGAGGGGGACTTTCATCTGCACTCGCAGCAAAGATAGCATGAATCTTACCACCCTCGTAAGTGATAAATCCTTCAAACCAAGAATAGGCTCTGTTTAAGGTGAATTCGCCAATATCGTCTTGAATGATGACCGGTTTTTGATAGGTTTCAATCAAGGTCTCTAACCTAGAGTCTGAGGATTGGTCATCTAGGTATTCCAGCAAGTGGTAGCAGTTATTAGCTACTTCTGACATATATGGCTCTAACTCCATGAAGGGGCGTTTTTGACATTTGATATGATGAATTTTGTAGGGTTCAAAACTAAAGCCCCATCTCTTTTCTTCAAATTCCTCAGGAGTCAATACCCATTCCAAACGTCCCTCACGTTCAGAGAATTCCTGGGTTGCAACATTGACACTAGCTTTAAAATGAACGGACGGCATTTTACAACCATCTTTTAAAGAAGCGGCCCCAGTTACATTTTGGAGGGTAAAAATCAAGAATTCGACAATTTCACCACAAAATTCCTCTTCAAAATCATCTCTTGTTTTCTCAAATGGAGTTTTTAATCGATTTGTCATTCACTTCATCCTTTCTCTCTATGCTTAAAAGCGTTAGTATAGTTTTGTATTCGCTTACATCTTAACATGTTTTAGATTTTATTTCACTTATCAATACTATTTTACACAAAAAGAAGCTACACTTTTAAAGGTATAGCTTCTTATTATTCTTAATTCATTGATACGTGAACGTGGTCATAGTGATTTTCGGTCACACTACCACGGTCTGGCATTGGATTCCACGTGTAGGCAGGTCCATATTTACTATCGTATGGAGCGTAGAAACGTTGTTTCCAGATGATGTAGTTGATACCACGGCTAGCCATATTTTGAACCGCGTATTCCGCGATTTGATCACCAAGTGCTGAACTCACTGGGACCATAAAGTCGATGGCCAATCCTTTACCATGGTCTCCACTGTCACCAGGACGGTAGCCGCTAAAGGATGTAATTCCAAACAAATTGGCAATTTCTTCTTTGAAGGCTGCAGTTTGTGGTTGAAGACCAGCATTCTCAGACTTAGCTACAGCAAGTCCTGCATAGTCAGGAGCCGCTGGAGCTGAATAAGTTCTTGAAGGAGTTTGGCTTTGCGCTGCTTGATAAGTCAAAGTTACAGTGTCAGAAGTTGCTGTTGATGCTGCTGTTTCTTCTGCTGCACTTGTTCCTGTTGTATCAGCAGGCGTTTCAGTTGCCGGCGCAGCTGCTACTGGTGCTTCTGCTGGAGTTGTTGCTGCCGTTTCTTCGGTCGCTGGAGTCGCCACTTTTGGAGCTTCTTCAACTGGACTAGTTGTTTCTGCTACTGGTGTTTCTGCTACTGGTGCTTCCGCTGGAGTCGTTTCAGCTGTTTCTTCAGCTACAGATGTTTCTGTAGATGGTGTCTCTTCAGCAACTGTCGCTGTCTCAGAAACTTCTGAACTTGGCGCTACTTCTGCTAGTTTTTCCGTCTCGGTTGCAGTTGGAGCTTCCTCAATTGGTTGAGAAAGGTCTTCTACTTGAACTGTTTGCTCATCAACTGTTACTTGATTCGTCGTCAAATCAGCTGTCGCAGTCGTCACTTCTTCACTAGCGTCTGCTTGAGGAGCTTGGATTTCAACTTCCGTTACCTCTTCTTCCTCATTGACAGTTGTAGTGAGGACAGTATCTGGGAAAATCAAGTCCATATTGGTGATTTCGTTCAAATTAGCAAGAACCGTCACATCTACTCCCAAAGCTTCTGCAATCGTGCTCAGGGTATCACCATACTGAACTGTGTAGCTGTTTTTGTTCTCGTTTTTAGTAACGTCATTTTGAATTTGCTCAACGCTACGTGCTGTCCAAGAGATTTCTTGAGCTTTAGCTCCTAATGCGGGAGCAAGAGACAGGGCTACAGTTGAGGCTAAAATAATTCTTTTCTTCATTCGTTCATATTCCTTTCAAATGAGTACCTGTCTATCATAACACAAAAAAAGCAGAAAAAAAGCCCTCTCGGGCCTATTTAACAGAACTGTCTATTCCTTGTAACAAACTCGATTACTTGAAATAGTTTGTTAGGTTTCTGTCACAAAACTGACACAATCTTCTCACTCCTAATCCTCAAAAATATGAGGGATATCTGCCAGTGCTTGAATCCTGTGATTCCCTTCATAAGAAGACTCTAAAAAGTTGATGCTTTGAAGACCACTATTCTGGGCAAATTCCACATCCAAAGTCCGGTCCCCTATATAATAGGTCTTCTCAGAATCCAACTCATACTTGTCTAGCAGATAGGTCGCCGCTTCTGGATTAGGCTTGCGCGCAAAGCCACTCTGACTGGTTAAAATCTCTGTGAAATAGAATTCCAACCCCAAGTCTCTGAGAATGGCAAAAGCATTGTCCCCCTTATGAGTATAGACAAACTGCTGAATCCCTGCTTGGTCTGCCCAAGCTAGCACTTCACGCGCACCTGGCATCAAAACTACCTGAGCATTTTTCTCAGCCAGACTTTGGGCGCGCACCTGATTGAGCACTTCCGCATCCAGGTTTCTCTCTTCTACCACCTGCTCCAGCAAATCCTGCACAGAGTACCTGAGGATAAACTCTCTCACTTTTTCCTTATCATAAGGAATAGAAAATTGAGCAAAGGTCTCCTCAATCCCTGACAAAATCGCTTCGTAAGAGTCCAATAAAGTCCCGTCTAAATCCCAAATAAAGGCTGTTTTTTGCATCTTCTATCCTTTCAACATCATATAACGCTGGTAACGGTAACGTAGAAATAACCAACGGAAACCATTATCCAAAAGAGTCCCTGCCCAAATACCAGGCAAGCCCCAACCAAGAACAAGCCCCATCAGATATCCTGTTCCAATGCGAATACACCACATCCCAATACTTGTCGCATAAAAGGGAAGTCGAGCATTCCCCAAACCCTGCCAAACTGCAGTATAGATGACTGTCCCTGTCGCCATGGGGGTTCCTAGTAGAGAGAACAGTGCAACCAAAACGCTCGCTTCGACCGCTACAGGGTCGGTCGTATAGAGATGAGTCAATGGTGTCCCCAAGGCATAGATACTGAGAGTTAAGGGCAACATGAGAAGTAGGGAAAGCCAAAAGGTTTGCTTGCTCAAATCATCTACTCTTTCCCAGTTATCCTCCCCAACTGCTCGAGCTACCTGCATGACCGTCGCCGTAGCGACGCCAAAGGCAGGCATATAGTTAAACTGGGTCAAGACTTCTCCGACTGCATTCCCCGCTACTGCCTCCGTCCCAAAAGAAACGACCAAGGCAATGATAACTACATCTCCAGCTCGCATCATGAGACGTTCTCCTGCCGCTGGTAAAGCCAAGGTCAGTAAGTCTTTATCTAGTCCAAAAGTCGGTTTCGTATAAGGCAGCTTTAATTGCGACCACAAAATCACAAAACCGACCAAGCGAGACAAGATGGTCCCCCAAGCAACACCCGCTATGCCCATATCAAGGACAAAAATAGCTAGACTTGAAAAAAGAATATTTAAGGCATTGGATAAAAGACTAACATAGAGGGGTAGACGCGGATTATGCGTTGCACGAATCAAGGCACCCAAACTGGTCATCAAGCCCAAAAGAACAATCGAACCACCCACTAAAGAAAGATAGAGACCTCCACTTTCGGCCACAGCCTGCTCAGTTCCCAAAAGTCCTATCATCTCTTGCCCAGCAAAGAGCGATAAGACGCCTAACAGTGCACTCAGCAATAGGGTTATCTTGAGAGCCTCTGTCACGTGATAAGCCAACTTCGACTGATCCTTCTGCCCCAAACTTTTTGAAATAACACTAGAAATAGCTGCCCCAAGAGCAATGAAAATCGCCTGGTAAATCGTAATAATATTGCCAGCTACTGAAACACCCGAAATAGCGATCAATCCCAAGTGGGCGACCAAGTAGCTGTCCACCATCCCCATGAGCATCTGCAAAAAGTTTTCGCCCATAGCGGGCAAGGCAATGTTGAGAATGTCTTTATTTTTTCTAAACAATCTGTCCTCCTGATGAAAAGAAACTCAGTTGGTTTCCCAACCGAGTTTACTTCCTCTGTCTTAAAGTCCTAGATAAGCCTCAACCGCTGCTTGCATGTCAGCAGCTGCCACTGTTGTCTTGTGACGAACTGGAGCTGTTTCAAGGCCATCAACCGCTGGTGGCACTGCCACTCCTGAAATGTCATGTAATTGAGCCAAGGCTTCAAAGTCAGTTAAGCCTACTTTCCCTGTTACAGCTTCTACTGCAACCACTGGGAACTTGTATGGACTAGCTGTTGAAGCAATCACGGTCTTGGTTACATCGCCAGTAGTCACTTGGTATTTTTTATAAACTGCTGAGGCAACCGCCGTGTGGGGATCCTCGATGTAGGCATCTGTTTGATAAACACGTTTAATTTCTGCCGCAGTTTCTTCCTCAGTCGCATATTCAGCTGCAAAGAGTTCCAGAATCGCTGCATCAAAGTCTGTCAATTCATATTGTCCTTGTGTACTCAAGGCATTCATGAGTTCAGCAGTCTTAACCGCATCATTCCCCAAAAGATGGAAAATCAAACGCTCCAAGTTTGAAGATACCAGGATATCCATAGATGGACTAGTTGTCACTTTAAACTCACGTTTCTTGTCGTAAACACGTGTCTTGAAGAAGTCTGTCAAAACATTGTTGTCATTTGAAGCACAGATTAATTTGCCAACTGGCAGACCAATTTGTTTAGCATAAAAGGCAGCCAAGATATTTCCAAAATTTCCTGTTGGTACTGTGAAGTTGACCTTTTCACCAGCCACAATCTCACCAGACTTGACCAACTGAGCGTAGGCATAAACATAATAAACAATCTGTGGTACCAAACGACCAATATTCATAGAGTTAGCTGATGAAAATTGCAGTTTATTGGCAGCCAACTTTTCACGAAGTTCCACATCGTTGAACATGCGCTTCACATTTGTTTGCGCATCGTCAAAGTTACCATCAATAGCAATAACATGAGTATTGTCGCCAGTCTGAGTAGTCATTTGCAACTCTTGTACCTTGCTGACACCATCCTTTGGATAAAAGACGATAATCTCAGTTCCAGGCACATCGGCAAACCCCGCCATAGCAGCTTTCCCAGTATCACCAGATGTCGCTGTCAAAATGACAATCTTGTTCTCCAAACCATGCTTTTTAGCGGCTGTCGTCATAAAGTATGGCAAGATAGACAAGGCCATATCTTTAAAGGCAATCGTTGAACCATGGAACAATTCCAAGTTGTATTGCCCATCCAGTTTCACCAATGGCGCAATCGCTGGAGTATCAAACTTGCTATCGTAGGCATTGTTGATACAGTAGTCCAACTCCTCAGCCGTAAAGTCATCTAAAAATGCTGATAAAACTAATTTAGCCACTTCTTGGTAAGAAGCATCTTTTAATGTTTCAAAGTCCAAATCAACCTTTGGATAAGTAAGTGGTGTAAACAGACCACCATCCGTCGCCAAACCTTGCAAAATAGCTTGGCTGGCAGTTACTGTATTATTGGCATCACGCGTTGATTGATAAACTAATGTCATGAATCTCTATCCTTTATCTATAATCTCTTCCATTATATCACGATTTTTCAGAAAATTCTCCCTTTATAAGAGAAATTATAATCCCAATTCTTTCTTCAAAGGCTCTAAATAAACCATTTCTTGCTTATCTCTTTTCTCCAGTCCTTCCTCAGCTAGGATGAGTAAGTCTTTAGAAAACTCGAGAACCGCAGCTTCTTCTTCATCTGTGAGTTGTTTTTTAGAAAATTGTCGCCTCAATGACTTATAATCACGACCAAATGTGGTAAAAAATGGTGCAGATTGCAAGTAAGCTTCTAACTTGTCTAAATTAAGCAACAAACCCAAGTGAAAGGCGGCAGAAGCAAAGGTCCTATCAAGCGGCTGAGTACACACACTGCGAAATTCAATAGTCCCTCGAGTCGTTAAGTCTTGGTACTGGTAACTACGATGAGTTTGGAAATCTTCCTCCTGAGGATGAATTAACACCTCATCCCCATTAAGGGTAAATGCTTGGATTTCAGGTGTAGCCAAATAGTCCTTAGCCTGAATCGGATAAAAATAATAGGTCTGCCCATCACGCTCCGCAGTAAAAATCGCAGAATGATTTAGATAGTCAAAAAAATCATCCTCATCTTTAAAGAGTCTAGTATTAACACCTACATTCTCTGGATAGATACCATGCATGGATTCTTCCCAAAAAATATCTCTCGAAATTTTGGTATCCCAATCTGCACCTGAAAATTCAGAATTGGCAAACAAATAAGCTTTGGCAGCTTCAATTTGAGTAAAAGCATTGATAACACGCAGGTAGTTGGACCTTGAAACGTCTAGTTGAACCTGACTTCCACAGATAAAGGCACCATACTCAGGGAAATGATGTAAATCTGATTTAGTAACATTTCTACTCAAATTCAAATAATCCATCAACATCTGATAGCGGGGATAGGCTACTGGACAATTCTCATTTTTATCCCAGTTGGGATGAATGCCACAGTCAACAATAGCATGATTAGCTTCACCCAACTTATTCTGAATCTTAGCCATATAGAAGTTAAAGCGTTCTTCTACCTCTTGGATAGATTCGGCCTTTCCGAATGCAAACTCAATTGTCGTATAAGCAACCTCAAATAAGATCGTATCTTGGCTGACTGGATCAAGTAACTGAATTGGATTCCCAAAATTATCCACTTTTTCGATAGTAAAACCCAGTACTGATGGTAAATACCGAAAGAGATCCTTAACAACTTCACCATCTGTAGCTTTACCCTCTAAATTCACAACAGGATACTCCAGCTCAATTCCCACAAATAAATCAGGCTCCTCTTTTATATTTTCTAAGTAACGTTTCTTTAGTAATTCAACAGACCGAGACATTAATCACCAAACTCTTTCATAATCAAAATAAATTGTGAATAAGTAATATTATACCAAAAATCTAAGCAAAAAAGATTAGAATGGCACTCAAAAATAAGGCTCCATAATATTTGTAGTGGGTAAATCCCCTATAGATATTATGGAGCCTATTTTTGTGTGATAAATTGTAAAATATAGTGCAACAAAAAACTCATAGCGTTTCATTGGTGTAAACTGTAAGTAACCACACAAACTATCATCCGAAATTACTTTCTTCGCTACAATAGAATCGTTCGCTGTCAGGTGAAAATCATTACGATGGATATGTTTAGTTCTTACTATGACTTAGCTAAACAGCTTCGCTTTCGAATTTCTAGGCTCAGGCTCATTGAGGAGAATCTAAAGCAGGTTCATCCTCTTTTTCAGACTGTCTTTAAAACCTTCCTCAAGGGCAAAGAGAAAATCGTCAACGCTCTTCAGTTACCCTATTCTAATGCAAAATTAGAAGCGACTAATAATCTCATCAAACTTATCAAGCGAAATGCCATTAGTTTTAGGAACTTTGAAAAGTTCAAAAACGGATTTTCATCGCTCTGAATATCAAAAAAGAAAGGACGAAATTTGTCCTTTCTCGATCTTAGCTGACTTCAACCCACTACAGTTGACAAAGAGCCGTAATTTTTAGTAACTCAAGCAAATACAGATAATCAGATAAAAGAAAAGACAAGGCCTAGAAACCTTGTCTTTAATACTATACCGGCGGCCGGGGTCGAACCGGCACGTCCTTGCGGACACTGGATTTTGAGTTGGGCTCTTAACGTTTCATAAGTATATAAAGCCAGTCAAATAGCCTTTTCAAAAAGTTACCTCTATCACAAAAACGATAGTTTTTTTATTTTTAGTAACATTTTAGTATTCCTGACTTATTCACTATATTTAAATACTGTTCTCTTTTCTTCGAAAAATACTTTGCATTTTCTTACTTCTTCATCATAAGCTGAAAACAATTCTTCCACTTCCCAATCACTATAATTATAATTCGATTTATTGCTAAGATTTGCAAGTAAATTCATTAGTGAAAAAATTTTTTCTACCCTTGCAGTTGATAATTTCTTAAAAGCTACTTCCTTATCATTACTTGTATCAACCATAGAATAATGAAAAGATTTTTTTAGATTGACTGTTTTTATTGTAATAGGGCTAGTGAAAAACTCTTTTATTTCTTCACCTTTTTGTTCTAACGCTTCAAATAGCTCCTCAATGTCTGATTTTGAAAAAGTGTATTTCGATTTGTCACTTTGATTTCTCAATATATTTAAAATTGAAAAAACCTTAGTCATTCTAGCTTCTGATAATCTTCTAAATTTTTCATTTCTAGTTTCCATTGTTTCTCCTAACATTACCGACCATTGCTATACATTAAATTTTATCATATGGAGAGATTTTTTTCAAATATTGCATCTTTGTTGTTGATTTTTTTATTTAACTGTAGTATAATACCAAACATAGGGGAATATCCCAAAAATATACTATGCAAAAAGGAGGGTTCTTATGTTTACAGAACTTGGAGAAATCTATGATGGATACGACTTCTAGCACTTCCTCATTTCACTCATACATCACACAGGAGCATTCGCTCCCTCAATTAACATTAAAGAGAGGACAAAATGATGAATACATTAAAAACTGAACAATATCAAGAAGCACGAGATAGATTAGATACTCTTGATACCGTTTTTACACTCAGCCCTAGTCTCATTAATCAATGGGAAAATGGGAAATTGTGTTATTCTTATCTCACCCCATCGGGTGGAATTTTAGCTCCAATTGATATAGACACTGATAAAGCACATTTTAGAGAGCTAGTAAATGAGTATGAAACCAGAACAGGAAATCTTGTTTACCTTGTTATTGCAGATAATCATCTAATAAATCTTCTTTACGTCAGTAAAGCAGAAAAAGGAATTTCAAAGGTAAAACAAGCTAAGATTTGGCAAAAGGAGTTTAATAACAATATTTTTGGCTGGGTAAATGCTTGTGTAATCAATCCTAATAATCCTACATCATATGTACACGAGGATATTTTTATAGGTACATGTCAAGGTATACTTGGCAGAATTAAATAGAAAGGTTTAATTATGACACAACTTAAAATTTTGAATTGGAACGTTAACCAACGTTCTGGCCTTGGCAAACAAATTCCTGATGTAGTTGTAAATGAGTTAAAACATTTAGATGCGGATGTTGTGTGCTTAACAGAGTACAAGAATCATTTTGAATTTTGTGAACAACTAAAATCTTTAGGTTACTCTTTATTTATGTATCCTGAGTATATCGAAAGATTTCAAAATGAAGTTTTGATAGCGATAAAAACTAAATTCGTTACACTCCCCAAACTAACAACTTTCCCCAAAGAGGATATGTTCCCAGATTTTCTACATCTACAAATTGATTTTGAAGGTGCTCCCTTGCATATCATTGGTGCGAGAATAAAAATTGCTACCATTGATAATTCACTCCCTTATAATAGAAAATTACCACTTTTAGTCAAGGACGCTAAAGAACGCTTACTACAAATTGAGTATATTACAGAATATGTTCGTAAGTTGAATGGAAAAATTCTTCTTATGGGCGATTTTAACAATTTTCACTACTTTGAACATCAAAAAACAGACTCATGGGAACATGATAAGGAGTTTTTACAAAATTATTATTCTTACCCTCTCGTAGTCGAAAAAATGAATGAAGTAAATCTTGCTACCTACTCTCCCACAGGTAATTATGATGAGGTCTATTCATGGATTAACCCAAAAATAAGGGCAGATAATATAAAACGCTATATTAGGAACGACCACTTGTTTTCAAATTTAGCAGAAATCAGCGATATTAAATATAGCTGGGAGTTCACTAAAAATCCCAATTATCAAAATAAAGTCGGCTTCCCCGACCACGCTATTTTATCGGCAACTATCTCTTTATAGTTGTCCTTAAAATACTTGCTCATCAGAGGAGGTAAAGTAAAATGAGTGATAACTTAAAAGCATATCTATCTCTTTTAGGATTTGTGATATTAGCTAGCATAGGAATTTTTATTCTTCCTCAAGGGCATTTCTTTTCAGTTTCTGCCCTTGTTCTAGGATGTATTCCACTGCTTATTTCTACTTATTATTTCGCAAAAATCAAGCTCATAGGAGTTTACGAATTTCTAAAAGACATCATGGATAAAATAAAAGGTATCTAATATGTTTAAATTAAGGACAGTAGCAGATTTAACCAAAACTTATATTATTACTAGTAGTAAATTAAAAGTAGCACACTCTTCAATAATAGCACTCACTATCTGCACTATATTTGCTATTATTACCAATATACGAGCTCCTGTTTTTCTTCAAATCCTATTATTCTTGCTGGGTGGCTTCCTTATATATAAAATTAATTTTAAACTAAAATCTTTCCGCTACAATCTAGATTTTTATTTAATACTTAGGGAAAGCCTATTATACGTTCTCCACACAAACAGACTATATACCACCTCTAAGGATAGCTCTGGCTATGAAAAAATCATTAGAAGTGCAATCTTAGAATATGAATTAGATAGACAAAAAGGTCATGTACTTATCAAGGCTCTTATAAGAGGGGACGAGTTTAGCCACAAACTTAAATCTCTTGAAGATGAACTTTGTGGCGTGCTTGGACTAGAGCTTGAGGAAAAGATTATTCGGCCCAGTGTTGCAGAATATCATTTCTATTACATAAAGCCCGAAAGACTAGTTCTACAATCTCACAACCAAAGACAAGAGATAGATAGCCTTGATATAGATTTAGGATATGGTGTAAATTATAACCCAATCAAATGCCCACATATTTTAGTATCAGGAGGAACAGGGAGCGGAAAGTCTGTCTTCATATCTTTCCTGATTTTAGAACTTCTCAAACGTCAATCAACGGTATATATAGCAGACCCTAAAAATTCTGACCTAGGTAGCTTATCGCATTACTTTGGAGATAAATATGTAGCAACCACTCCAAATAATATAGCTCGTATTGTTCGTCTAGTAGTTGAAGAAATGCAAAGTCGATACCAATATATGCATGATAACTTTCAATATGGCTCAAATTTTACTGACCACGGCTTTAAACCAGTCTGGTTAATCTTTGATGAAATGGGAGCTTTCCAAGCTTCAGGCACAGATAAAAAATCCAAAGAAATTATCACAGAAGTTATGGACGGTATTAAGCAAATTATTCTACTCGGAAGACAATCGGGCATATTTATCCTTGTATCCGCTCAACAAATGCGGTCTGAAACGCTGAATACAGACCTCAGGGATAACCTAGGGCTACGGATTGCCTTAGGTGCAAATTCAAGTGAAGGGTATCGCATGGTCTTTGGCTCAGCTACTCCTGATAAATTTAAACCTATCGAAGTAAAGGGGGCAGGCTATCTCTATATGCAAGGCTCAGGAAAAGAAACTGCTCAATACTGGGAAAGCCCTTATCTCGATACATCTCAATTCGATTTTATTAAAGAACTACAACTTTATTTAAAAGAAACGAACTAATTTCAACGGATATTTTTGCTTAAATTCGTTAGATTTTCAGCAAAAATATCTGTTCCTCATCGCTCTGCGATGATAGAAAAGAGGTACACATGAAGCTAAAAGATTTTTTAAAGCCCGAACTGCTTGGCAACAAATTTCTAGCAGTAAAAGGCTATACAGAAGTATTAGACAGAGAGACTAATAAGCCCGTAGCTTTACGACTTAACGTGTCAATTCAAGATGAGAATTCTGATTTCTTTATGGAGATGATACAAGTCAAAATAAATACATTATCGCCTACTGCTTCTGTTCAAGAAATGGCGAACAACAAAACTTGTCCTGTTAGTCTTAAAGATTTAAACGTAGGGCAATTCAATGGAAATTTGTGGTTCGCTTGTTCTGATGTTTTACCTGTAACAAAATAGCTAAGATTAGATAATATATAAAGGAGTTTTACAATGCAAACTTTTAACTACGATGATTTTAAGAATGAAAAGGGGATTGTTTCATTTTCTGAAGCAGAACAAATCTATTCTAGTCTCCTTAATTCCTCCAATCAACTTGATAAAGAATTTCAAGAAGAATGGACAACATTTGTACTTCTATGCGTAGAGTATGCCTCTTCACGTGGTAAATGGCTCACACTCTCAAGAGAAGAGAAACTTGCCAACGATGAATCTAGAACTGTTACTCACAATAAAGTTATTTATCAACTAAAGATTTTAAAAGGTTTAGCAAGTGAACAGGGCAATGATGTTGCTTGGTTTGAACAATTTAACGATGACAGAAAACGTATTGGCGACTTTGCTTGCTATGTAGCTTATATCTATGCCTTAAATGCTCGATAGACAATTAGAGGATATTATGGCTAGATATTACTCTATGTCTGATATTCATGGAAATTATTAAATAACATCTTAAGAATAATTAATTCTTTTTATCTATCACCGAAACAATGTGCTATAACTTAATTCGATTCTTAGACTAATATCAAAAATAAAGAGGGGAATATATATGAAGACGTTATTAATTGGTGATTTACACTTAAAATCTCAACTGATTTTACCCATTGTTGACAAAATTATCCAAACACATAATATTAAGAGAATCATTTTTCTTGGTGATTACGTTGATTTACATGGTCAAACTAACAATATCCAACTTTATGCCAAAGACCTCACTTTTTTATACTCTTGGAAAATAGATAAAGAGCAAAACGGAATAGATGTAATTAATCTTATAGGTAATCATGATGCTTATTATTTACTGGGAGAACAAGCTCCATTCTCAATTAAAAATCTAGAGGTCTTTTTCTCAGTTCAACAATTATTACAAGATTTGAATTTACAAGTAGCTTATCAACTAGATGATTATTTAGTCAGTCACGCTGGTTTCAATCTGATATTTGACCCAAAAGAATGGCATTTTAACCTCTATACCAAAGAGCATGAAGAAGAATTAGATATTCTAGCTTATACAATAGGACCAATGCGTGGTGGGAAAGCTCTTGGGGGTTCTCCTTTATGGGCACATTTTAGAGAATTAGAACTGCTTCCCAACCAAGACTTTCCTAAACAAATTGTTGGGCATACCCCTAAAGAATCTATTGATATTTCTAAAAATGTTATTGGTATAGATACTTTTTCATTATATATTGACAAAGATAATAAATATCAATTTATTGGTAACGGAGATTTGCTCGTTTATGACCAAGGACATTTTGAGGTCATTTCAACAGACTGGGCAACAGACAAAATATTAAAACAATTACCACGACTATAAATTTAATAGCTACTTCTCATCATGTACCTAAGCAAAACTGCCGACAAGCAGTCGGCAAGCTGAAGTGTGTTTAGCGGAGCGGTGCTTAGGATCACATGATAGAAGTAGGGAGGAGCTTTGCTCCTCCTAGTTTATTTATTATATAGACAATCTTTTGGCGAAAGCTATAATAAGGGTGCATTTTTTTATGAGTAATTATAATAAAAAAATCATTCGCACCGCTTCCTATATTGAAATTTGGGAATATGAAAAGCCAATTTTTTCAAAAGGAAAATCAACTATAGATACTAATGCTGAAAACAAGGAAAAATCAAAACGTAGAACATTTGACGAACTAACACCAGAAGAACAAGAAAAACGTCTGGAGCGAATGAAAAAAACTCGCTTAGAAGCAAAGTGGAACTTACTCCGTCTAGTCGATTGTAACTTTGATGATACGACTTCTTTTCTTACCTTAACCACTAAAGAAAATATCAGCGAGAGAAACGAATTCAAAGACTTACTCAAAACATTTATCAAACGCTTTAACTATCACATATTTAAAACTAAAAAAAGCCAATTAAAATATATTGCAGTATTAGAAAAGCAAAAACGTGGAGCATGGCATGCTCATATTCTACTTTTCAGTGTTCCCTATATTCCACATAAGCAATTATTAGAACTTTGGGGGCATGGTGCAGTATGGATAAATAAAGTTGACGTCGACAGCAAAGAAAATCGCGGTCGATATGTCACAAAGTATTTTGAAAAAGGTATTGGACAAGAATTGTTGGAAAACTTCGGAAAGCAAGCCTATTTTTCATCACGCAACTTGAAAAAGCCTGATGAAGATAAATTTTACACTTATGAAGATTTTAACTATGATAGTTCAGTCGTGCTATATGAAACGGAATACACTAGTAAGGTCTATAAAGACGGTCAGTATTTCGATAATCATGTAAAGTACAAGAAAATAAGACTAGATGAATAAAGGAGTAAGTCACATGATAGCAACTGTTACTAAGAATGACCTAATTGCCCTCGGTTTCTCTGAGGGAACATCTAAACGTATTATCCGCCAAGGGAAAGAGCTACTGATAACCCGAGGCTTTACAGTCTATCAGAACAAGCGAATTGGTACTATACCTGCTACTATTGCTACCGAATTACTCGGTTTTGATGTTCAAAACAGTAACCTCAAGGAGTAAAATATGGCAATTAGAAAAGGTAAAGACGGTAATTGGGTAGTTGATATTAGCAACGGTTTTGACCCAATAACACTAAAGCAACGTAGACTTGTCAGAAAGGGCTATAAGACGAAAAAAGAAGCTATTGAAGCAGAACACTACTTACGAAGTGTAGAGTTAAAAGAACGCTTCTATGGGGCTAAAATAACTATCCCCATACTATATGAACTACTTAAGGAAGAAGATAGCATAAATCATCGAAAAGCAAGCTATATCAATACACAAGATAATAATTACAACAAACACATCAAAGATTATTTTTCTATGGTCGATAATGTCGGAAAATTGACCTATGATGACATCTACCAGTTTAGAGAACATCTTAGGCAAAAAGCGGCTAAAAATTCAGATAGACCGTTAAGCACAAATACTATTAACAAAATCATGATTTTACTCAAAAAAATTTTTGATGTTGGTTTGCGAAAAGGCTATTACTCCTCCAATCCAGCAAAATTGATAAAAAAGTTGCCAATTGAAAAAACAAAAATGCAATTTTGGACAGTCAAAGAATTTCAGAAGTTTTTGACACTATTTGAACCCGAAGAATACAATATCAAACTACTCTTTACTGTTCTATTCTTTACAGGATTAAGACTTGGGGAAGCTCTTGCCCTAACATGGCAAGACATCGACTTTTCAAGTAATACAATTCATATCACGAAATCTGTCTATGTTAATAAAGGAGTAACTCATATCAGCACAACAAAAACTAAAGCAGGAACAAGAAGAATTGTCATCAATAAAAAATTAAGCCAAGAATTACAAGATTGGGAAAAGCAACAAAAACATCTATTAGAGCAATTTACCAACAATAGCCTAACATTACAAGTGTTTCAAAATAGTCCTATCACAATTACAAAAAATGCAGTTGAAAAACAATATAAGAAAATACTTGAACGTGATAGCACACTAAAACAGATACGCATACACGATTTTAGGCACTCACACGCTTCCCTGCTGATTAACCAAGGGGAAGATTATCTAGTTGTAAAAGAGCGACTAGGACATGCTTCTATAACAACCACGATTGATACCTACTCTCACTTGTACCCAAGTAAGCAAAAGGATTTAGCTGATAAACTAGATGATTTACTATAAAGTAATTGAGTTTTATAAATGGAAAGTTTATAATTAAATCATGGATACATCACAAGCAATAAAAGCACATGAAGTAGCTAAAAAAGCACACTTTGGACAAATTGATAGAGCAGGAATTGACTACATTAAACACCCTGAAACAGTAGCTAGTTTTGTCGCAACTGATGAAGAGAAAGCTGTCGCCTATCTACATGATGTAATTGAAGATACTTCACTAACCCTACTAGACCTAAAAAAGGAAGGTTTTTCAAAAAACATTATAGAAGCCGTCGATATACTTACAAAGAAAAAAGGACAAGATTATCAATCTTATCTCAATCTAGTAAAGACAAATGAACTCGCTAGAGTTGTAAAGTTGGCGGATTTACGGCATAATTCAGATTTAAGCAGACTACCATTAATTACTGAAAAAGACTTAGAGAGAAATAAGAAATACAGTTCTGCTATTAGATTTTTAAAAACAAAGAAAAAAAGTTAGTAACTAAACTATAAAAATTTATAAAGAGAAAACAAAAGACAAGGCTTATAAACTTTGTCTTTATTACTATACTGGCGGTCGGTCTCGAACTGGCACATCCTTGCGATACTACAATTTTATTAAAATAAATAACTATAAAAAGTGAAATTTTTTATTGAGAAACTTTTAGACTAGGAGTATAATGTATCTAAAATAACTATTAGGTGGCTGTTATATGAATAATGATGTTACTACACTAATTTCTGTTCAATTTAGTCAAGAATTAAATTCTTTATTAAATGCTATTGTTGAAGAAAATAATACAACAAAGACTGACTTTATTAGACAAGCTATTATAGAGAAAATTGAAGATATGTATGATATTAAGGTCGCTGATGAAGCTTATAAAAAATGGGTTGAATGTGACAAAAAAACTTTCTCACATGAAGAAATGATGAGACGCTATGGCTAAAATATACGCAATATCTGATATACATGGATACTTGGATAAATTCATAGACGCTCTCAATAAAGTAAATTTAAACGTTCAAGATAATCGCCTATTTTTACTAGGAGATTATCTTGATAATGGACTTCAATCTTTTCAAGTCATTTCCAAAATAATCGAACTTGAGGAGGTTTATCCTAATCAAATTATTACTCTTCTAGGGAACCATGAAGAATGGTTTTATGATTGGTTGATTTTAGATAAGCCTACTGCTTCAGCATTTCCAGAAACAATAAAAAGTTTCTTCTCTCCAGAGGAATTGAACTATATTTTTAAATCGAATGCTAACAACTTTGAAACAGGTGTTAGAAATGAAATTAAAAATAATATCAAATTCAATCCATTTATAAACTGGTTTAAAAAACGATATAGGGATAAACGCTATTATGAAACTGATACCCAAATTTTTGTTCATGCTGGCATTGATGAAGAAGCAGGAAAGCTTTGGAAAGAACTAACGAGTTCAGAGATATTTACAAACAAATTTCCTATTACCACTGGTAGATTTCATAAAGCTATTATTTCGGGCCATATTGCTTCTTGGGAAGTAGCTAAAGATAGAAGATACCTGGGTAAGATTTACTATGATAGTAAAAGTCATTACTTTATTGATGGAGATGTAACGAATAGCAAAACAATACCTGTTCTTTGCTATGATACAATTACCCAAAAATATCACTTTCTATAACTTTTAATCATGTGCTTTTATATGAAATTAGTAATTATTAGTAACAATTCCAAGAAATTTCTTATGACATAACAAAAAGACAAGGCTTAGAAACCTTGTCTTTTCAACTATACCGGCGGCCGGGGTCGAACCGGCACGTCCTTGCGGACACTGGATTTTGAGTCCAGCGCGTCTGCCAATTCCGCCACGCCGGCAAATAGTAACTGGGGTAGCTGGATTCGAACCAACGCATGAGGGAGTCAAAGTCCCTTGCCTTACCGCTTGGCTATACCCCAATAATATAAAATAGGCGAGTGATGGGGATCGAACCCACGCATGCCAGAGCCACAATCTGGTGTGTTAACCACTTCACCACACCCGCCATAATTTTATTAACACGGGCAGTAGGAATTGAACCCACACTGAAGGTTTTGGAGACCTTAGTTCTACCTTTAAACTATGCCCGTAACTAAAGCAATGGAAGGGGAGGGATTCGAACCCCCGAACCCGAAGGAGCGGATTTACAGTCCGCCGCGTTTAGCCTCTTCGCTACCCTTCCAAGTTATAAATAAGATATGGCGCGAGACGGAATCGAACCGCCGACACATGGAGCTTCAATCCATTGCTCTACCAACTGAGCTACCGAGCCAAATTGCGGGAGCAGGATTTGAACCTACGACCTTCGGGTTATGAGCCCGACGAGCTACCGAGCTGCTCCATCCCGCGTTAATATAAAAAGGAGGATGTGGGATTCGAACCCACGCACGCTTTTACACGTCTGACGGTTTTCAAGACCGTTCCCTTCAGCCGGACTTGGGTAATCCTCCAATAAATAGTCCGTACGGGATTCGAACCCGTGTTACCGCCGTGAAAAGGCGGTGTCTTAACCCCTTGACCAACGGACCATATTTATAAATGGGCACGAGTGGACTTGAACCACCGACCTCACGCTTATCAGGCGTGCGCTCTAACCACCTGAGCTACGCGCCCAAGTTTAAAAAACTTGGTAATTGAACAAAGTTCAAAGCGGGTGACGAGAATCGAACTCGCGACAACAGCTTGGAAGGCTGTAGTTTTACCACTAAACTACACCCGCTAAAATGGGAGTTAACGGGATCGAACCGCTGACCCTCTGCTTGTAAGGCAGATGCTCTCCCAGCTGAGCTAAACTCCCTCAAGCTAAGCGACTTCCATATCTCACAGGGGGCAACCCCCAACTACTTCCGGCGTTCTAGGGCTTAACTGCTGTGTTC
>CAJNDC010000013.1:0-48511 GCA_905221415.1 bacterium | reverse complement strand
CTTCGATGCGCACCCGCATAGCGGGTGGTTTATTTGTCTCGCACCTTGCGGAGCGAGACGGACTAATAGTCACATAACAAAAAAAGAGCCACTTGGCTCTTTTTACTTTATTCTCCTTCAAAGGCATCTTTTATATGGTCAAAGAAGCCTTTTTTCTTTGGATTGACTTTCAAGTCACCTGCAGCTGCGAATTCTTTAAGCGCTGCTTTTTGGCGGTCGTTCAAACCTGTCGGAGTCACGACATTGACAGTAACGTATTGGTCACCAACAGCACCGCCACGAAGGCTCGGTGCTCCCTTGCCACGTAGACGGAATTTCTTGCCAGTCTGAGTTCCTTCTGGGATAACCAATTCAACATCTCCATGAACAGTTGGAATTTCTACAGTATCTCCAAGAGTAGCTTGGACAATATTAAGATTTAACTTGTAGAAAATAGTTGTTCCTTCACGTTCAAACTTATCGCTAGCTTCCACAGAAACTACTACATACAAGTCACCATAAGGTCCACCGTTAAAGCCTGCTTCACCTTGACCAGCTAGGCGAATTTGTTGACCAGTTTCCACACCAGCAGGAATTTTCACATGTACGCTATGGGCTTGTTTTTCATGACCCGTTCCATGACAAGTTGTACATGGATCCTTGATTTCTTTTCCGCGACCATGACAGACATCACAGGTTACTTGGCGACGCATCATACCAAGAGGAGTCTGCGTATCGACATTAATGACACCAGCGCCATGACAGCGTCCACAAGTGACTGGACTTGTCCCTGGTTTAGCACCAGATCCATTACATGTACGACAGCTAGCTTCACGATTGTATTTAACTTCTTTTTCCGTTCCGAAGATAGCTTCTTCAAAGGTCAAGTTCACACGATACTGGAGGTCATCCCCTTGACGAGGAGCGTTTGGATTGCGTGAAGCTCCGCCTCCCCCGAAAAAACTTGAGAAGATATCTTCAAAACCACCGAAGCCACCTGCTCCGTCAAAACCGCCAGCACCACCAAAGCCACCGTTGGCACCTGCAGCACCATACTGATCGTAAGCTGCACGTTTTTGGTCGTCACTCAAAGTCTCATAGGCTTCTTGAACTTCCTTATATTTTTCCTCAGCGCCAGGCTCCTTGTTGATATCTGGGTGATATTTTTTTGAAAGCTTACGATAAGCCTTTTTGATCTCGTCTGCCGAAGCGTTTTTTGACACCCCCAGACGATCATAAAATTCAGTATTGTTCATACAAGATACTAAGAGCGAACAGAAAGCGACTGAAATTTAGGAAACCGACAAGAAATCCTGATTTCTTAGGAGGTTTATCTAATTTCCAAGCTTTCCGCTCGAGTTCAATTACGAACACCCTTATTCCTTTCTGTTAATATTAGGGAACGAAACCACGATTTAGGTCGGGTTCAATTCCTTTTTTTATATATTGATGATAAAAACTCAAATAAATTAGGTTCGGCACCTTTTTACCGAAAAACAGAGGCTGGGTTGCAACCTCTGGATTTCTTCCTATCATTACGACATTCAAAAGCAAAGTCGATTATACTTTTTTTGAACGAGCAAGGCTTTTAGCAAGTCGCCATAGCGATTGCAGTAGAATGACAATCACTTTAGTGATTCCTCATTCTTAACGACCTCGCTCTCCGATTTTCAAGCTCGGGATAAAATAGTCCACTGGACTATTTTATTTCTCCGTAAACTCTCCGTCTACGACGTCATCGCCTGCGTTTCCTGTTGCTTGGGCACTTTCTGCTCCTGCTTGAGCTTGTTGTGCTGCTGCAGCTTGTTCGTAAAGTTTCACAGCAAGTCCTTGAGCTTTTTCGTTCAATGCTTCAAGTTTTGCCTTCATTTCGTCCAAGTTGTTATCTTCTTGGGCTTTCTTAAGCTCATCAAGGGCAGCTTGTGCAGCATCACGTTCTGCATCGAAGCCTTTGCCTTCAGTTTCTTTGATTGTCTTTTCAGTCGCAAAGATAGCTTGATCTACTTCGTTACGAAGGTCAACTTCTTCCTTACGTTTCTTATCTGCTTCAGCGTTTGCTTCTGCATCTTTCATCATGCGGTCGATTTCTTCGTCTGTCAAACCTGAGTTCGATTGGATGACAATGGTTTGTTCTTTTTGAGTTCCAAGGTCTTTGGCCTTAACAGACACGATACCGTTCTTGTCGATGTCAAATGTTACTTCGATTTGTGGAATACCACGAGGTGCAGCTGGGATGTCAGTCAATTGGAAGCGTCCAAGAGTCTTGTTATCTGCTGCCATTGGACGTTCACCTTGAAGAACGTGGATATCAACGGCCGGTTGGTTGTCTGCCGCAGTTGAGAAGACTTGTGATTTAGATGTTGGGATTGTAGTGTTGCGGTCAATGAGTTTTGTGAAGACGCCACCCATTGTTTCGATACCAAGTGACAATGGTGTTACGTCAAGAAGGACAACGTCTTTCACATCACCAGTGATGACACCACCTTGGATAGCCGCACCCATAGCAACCACTTCGTCAGGGTTCACTGATTTGTTTGGTTCTTTACCAGTTTCAGCTTTCACAGCTTCTACAACGGCTGGGATACGAGTTGAACCACCGACAAGAATCACTTCGTCAATATCAGACAAGCTCAAGCCTGCATCAGAAAGAGCTTGACGAACTGGAGTTTTTGTACGTTCTACAAGGTCACGAGTCAAATCGTCAAATTTCGCACGAGTCAAGGTCATTTCCAAGTGAAGAGGTCCAGCTTCACCAGCAGTGATGAATGGCAAGCTGATTTGTGTTGAAGTTACACCAGAAAGGTCTTTCTTCGCTTTTTCAGCTGCATCTTTCAAGCGTTGAAGCGCCATCTTATCATTTGACAAGTCGATGCCGTCTTCTTTCTTGAATTCTGCAACCATGTGGTCGATGATTTTTTGGTCAAAGTCGTCACCACCGAGTTTGTTGTCCCCTGCAGTTGCCAATACATCGAAGACACCGTCACCGAGTTCAAGGATTGAGACGTCAAATGTACCACCACCAAGGTCGAATACCAAGATTTTTTCTTCTTTGTCAGTCTTGTCCAAACCGTAAGCAAGGGCTGCTGCAGTTGGTTCGTTGACGATACGCTCTACTTCAAGACCAGCGATTTTACCAGCGTCTTTTGTTGCTTGACGTTGTGCGTCGTTAAAGTAAGCTGGAACTGTGATAACTGCTTTAGTTACTTTTTCACCAAGGTAATCTTCAGCATAGCCTTTCAAGTATTGAAGGATCATAGCTGAGATTTCTTGTGGAGTGTATTCTTTACCGTTTGCAGAAACTTTTTCAGAAGTACCCATCTTAGATTTGATAGAGATTACTGTATCTGGGTTTGTGACTGCTTGGCGTTTCGCAGCATCACCAACGATGATTTCTCCATTTTTGAATGACACTACAGATGGTGTTGTACGGTTTCCTTCTGGGTTTGCGATAATTTTGCTTTCAGTTCCTTCAAGAACTGCAACTGCTGAGTTTGTTGTACCTAAGTCAATACCGATAATTTTAGACATGTGTTTTTCTCCTTAAATTTTATTTTCTATTTTTCTTTTTAATACTCTTCTTAAGTGGCGACGCCATCAGAGCTTGACTCCGTCAATCTCTTTGACTAAACTTTGAGCCTAAGGTCTCAAAGTTTGCGTAAATAGCGCCACGGCGAAGAGTATCGCCTTTGGTTCACTTCGCTCACTATTGGTAAAGCTGAACCATTGTTTATCATTCTTTCATAGTTTATTGTCGTTTCGGACAAGATTTTTTAGGTTTTCTAGCCTAGTTATAGACTACCACCATGGCTGGGCGTAGAATGCGGTCATGGAGTTTGTAGCCTTTTTGAAAGACTTGGGCGATGGTATCTGCTGGATGTTCATCGTCTGCTGGGAGAGTTTGGATGGCCATGTGATAGTTATGGTCAAATTCGCCGTCAGCTGCGATTTCTTCGATTCCTTCTTCTTTCAAAGCGTGAATCAAGCTCTCTTGCACCATCTCCAATCCTTTTTTCACATCATCTGTCAAACCTTCAACTGCTAGTGCACGTTCTAAGTTGTCGAGCGATGGTAAGATTGCTTTTGCTAGGTCCTGGCTACGGTAACGTTGCAAGTTTTGACGTTCTTCATTGGCACGGCGCTGGATATTTTGCATTTCCGCATGAGCACGAAGGTATTTGTTTTCGAACTCATCCGCACGTTCATTTGCCAAGTCCAACTCAGACTTCTCAGGAGTTGTTTCTTCAGTTGTTTCCACAACTTCCTCTTCTTTCATTTCTTCGTTTTTTTTATCTTGGGCCATTTTCGCCTCCTTTAATGATTTCAAAATTAATTTACTTCGTAATGATTACTGCTGAGGTAGCGATAAAAATCTGTCAACTTCATGGTCAAAACACGATTGACCACATTGACTTGGTTGACCAATCGCTGGTAGTCCAGATTAACCGGACCGATAATCGCTAGAATTCCAAAACCCCGATAAGGGATGAGGAATTTACTGCTAATCACCGCCAAGTCAGCTAGACAGGATTCCTGACTGTCCGCAACACGAACATTTTGCATCTGATCTTCATGCAGACCCTCACGAATCTCCAAAGCCACCTTTTGCGGTTGGTCAAAGAACTGATAGGCTGCTAGATTGGCAAAATTCAAGAGATTGACCTTGCCCGACACTACAATGTTTTCGTTGAACATTTCTTTAAAAATGTGTTCAAAGAGATCCATGACATTGTCCGTTGTCGTAAAGTAACGTTGGATAATCTGTGGAATCTCCGTCCGAATCTTGTAATGAATGTCCAGAACAGTGTGACCGAGGAAACGTTCTTGAATCAAGGTCTTGAGGCGATTTAAATCTTCCTGCAAGAAGTTCCTTGGAATCAGAAATTGACTTGTAACCGTTCGAGACTCGTCTAGGGTGAAAACTGCCAAAGCTGTATGTTGCCCCAAAACAACGATATCAAAGGCTGTCAACCGTTGCTTGCTCGGTTCAACATCCAGTGCTACTACCGTGCAGTCACTCAGGTCTGCCAGTAGATTAGCAGCTTCTTGCAGAATATCCTCCAGTTTGAAGAACTCCTGATCAAAGGCTTTGACAATCTCGTATACCTCATTTTCAGCCAGTCTGTCAAAAGCAAGCGAGTGTTTTACATAGTACTGAAATCCCGCGACACTTGGCATCCGACCGCTTGAGGTATGAGCCTTCTCAAGCAAACCCTGCTTCTCTAGAGACGCCATGTCATTACGAATGGTAGCACTACTAGAATTGATAGACTCTTGTAGCGCCTTGGATCCGACAGGTTCGTGCGTTTTGGTAAAGATGTCAATAATCAGATTTAAAATATCCTGCTGACGCTCTGTAACCATCTCATCACTCCTCTCTGTCTGATCGATTAGCACTCTATGTACCCAAGTGCTAACTCATGATTCTATTATACACCCTTAGAAGAGAATGTCAAGATAAAAACTCAAAAAATTAGCACTCTTTTACAAAGAGTGCTAAAAATCAGTCTACAGACCTAGAAACTTACTTCTCATCTACTTGGTATTTCCTTTTAAGTCTGAAAAAACCATAGATTAGATAAGAAATTAAACAAGCATATAAAACGAAAATAATAAAGAAAGACTGAGACAAGTTTTCTCGATACAAACTCATGCAAACAATAAGACCACCTGAAAAAGTGGCTATACAGGAACGAAGTCTAGACCGCATAACTTCCCATCTGAGACCCTTACTCATATAGACTTTCTCCTCTGAAAGGATATCAGAAGTTGGTTTACGAAGAATTGAACAAAAACCTGTTTCTATCAATTCCCAACCGCTATTTCTAAAATCTTGTAGTTCATGCTTATACTTTTTAAGAAATCTAGAATCATGGATACGGTAGATAACATCGTCCGATTGACATTGGTCAAAATAGAAAAAACCAAAACGGTTAGTTCTATATCTCCAACCTTTCAAGTGCATCTCATGTAAATATTCTTCTTCCTTGTCCGAATCAACTATTGTAAAAATCCGAAATTGTACTTTGCTATTCATTGTCTTACCTCCAAATCAGAAAACATACATGGTTTTATTTTTCAGATAATTCTTTCCACTTTTGAAACAAGCTCCAAAAAATATAAGAAATCTGAACCGCAAAAACAATCAATAAAACACAATCTATTATGACAATCAAAAACATTCCCCAACTGAAAGAACTAGCTCCACTGACAAACTTTGAGAAAACCGGTAGTAGAGCTAAAAATAGAATCAAAATAGGAAGCATCCGCCTCGTTAAAATCTGTTTGATCATAGCTAACTTCCCTGTAGCGTCATTATAGATTTCAAACTCAGTATCCGATTCAATTTCAGAATGTGCTTTTCTAAAATAGGAAAAACTATTAAAGTCTGTAATATGCTCCCAGCCACAGTCTTTAAATAGTTGTAAATAGGAGGCTCTCTCTGATTTTTTCATGGGATAAAAGTCCAACTGATAAGACACCTGCTCCGGTTGGCACTTTTCAAAAGTATACTTAACCGCAACTACTAAGTTAGAATAGCTTACTTTCCTAAGTTTCCAACCCTTAGCATGCATTTCCCCAAGGTATAAGGCCTCTCTATCATAATCTGCAATTGTAGATATCCGATATACAACCTTCTTTTCCATCAACCTTCCTCCCGACTGTTTCTATAGAGCCGTTCAATACGTTTCAATTCAATCTCCAAAACCTTTCGTCCCAAATCTGTTATCTGATAGATTTTACGTTTTTCCTCTTCTCGGACAAAGGAAATCAAACCATCCTTTTCCATCTTTGACAAGGTTCCATACATAGTCCCTGGACTAATCGAAACTTGCGAATCCGTCATATCTTTGACCTTTTGCGTAATACTATAACCATGACGTTCCTTTTGCAGACAGAACAAGATATAAAAACCCGTTTCCGTCATCGGAAGATAAACTCGACGAATCTTATCCGTTAATTCCATTTATAACCACCTCCTATTCAGTTCGATATATCGCAATTCGTTATACAAAATATATCACAGCTCGATATAAAACGCAAGAAAAAAGACCGCCCTCAGGCAATCTTTCTTCTGTATTAGTAAAGATCTAAATAATTATCAACTTCCCATTGCGAAACAAAAGTCGCATAGCTAGCCCACTCGATACGTTTGGCTTCAAGGAAGCTAGTGTAGATGTGTTCACCTAGGGCTGCCTTAACCACCTCATCTTCAGTCAAAGCTTTCAAAGCGTTGTGAAGCGTTGATGGAAGGTCGGTAATTCCAGCTTCCTTACGCTCTTCTGCTGTCATGATGTAGATATTTTCTTCAATCGGAGCTGGTGCTTCGATTTTATTTTCAATACCGTGCAAACCAACTTCCAAAAGAACAGCCATAGCGATGTATGGGTTTGCCATTGGATCCACTGAACGCAACTCAAGACGAGTTCCCATACCACGTGAAGCAGGCACGCGCACAAGTGGCGAACGGTTACGACCAGCCCAAGCAATGTAAACAGGCGCTTCATAACCTGGAACCAAACGTTTGTATGAGTTAACTGTTGGATTCATGATGGCAGTATAGTTGTAGGCATGCTTGATCAAACCACCAAGGAAATGGTAGGCCGTTTCAGACAACTGCATTCCTTTTGGATCATTTGGATCAAAGAAGGCGTTATTTCCTTCCGCATCAAACAAGGACATATTACAATGCATACCTGACCCAGCAATACCAAATTTTGGTTTAGCCATAAAGGTTGCGTAAAGACCATGTTTGCGAGCAATAGTTTTAACAACGAGTTTAAAGATTTGAATCTTATCACAGGCACGGAGGACTTCATCATACTTGAAGTCAATTTCATGTTGTCCAACCGCGACTTCGTGGTGACTTGCTTCTACTTCAAATCCCATTTTGGTCAAGACATTCACAATCTCACGACGTGTATTGTCCGCCAAGTCTGTAGGTGCCAAATCAAAGTAGCCACCCTTGTCATTTACCTCAAGAGTCGGATCCCCATTTTCATCCAGTTTAAATAGGAAGAATTCTGGCTCTGGCCCAAGGTTGAAGGATTTGAATCCTACTTCTTCCATGTGACGAAGAGCACGTTTCAAATTGCCACGAGGGTCACCTGCAAATGGTTTACCTTCTGTTGTATAGACATCACAGATCAAACCTGCAACACTTCCGTTTTCATCTCCCCAAGGGAAGACTGTCCATGTATCCAAGTCTGGGTACAAGTACATATCTGACTCATTGATACGTACAAAACCTTCAATAGAAGATCCATCAAACATAGCCTTATTTGACAAGACTTTATCTAACTGTTCATCTGTAGCAGGAATTTCGACGTTTTTCATCGTTCCCAAAATATCTGAGAACATGAGACGAATAAAGGTAACATTTTTTTCCTTGACTTCACGACGAATATCTGCAGCTGTGATTGGCATGGTTTTTCTCCTTAATATATGACTACTTGCGATTGCCTAACCGCGACCAAAAGGTGAATGTGCTGAAGCAAAGCGTCCCTGCTGGAGGAGTTCATTATGAAGTGCGCGACGCACCTCCGTCTGACTCACCACTTTCCTGGACTTCGCCTCACGTTCAGCATATTTTTTCTTAATGGCAGCGATATTGTAACCTTCAGAGATATAATCTTTGATTTCAAGCAGACGATCCATATCATTCAACGAATACATGCGACGGTTCCCTTCGTTTCGATCAGGTTTAATCAACTCTTGATCTTCATAATAACGAATCTGACGCGCCGAGAGATCGGTCAATTTCATAACACTGCCGATAGGAAAAACAGCCATATTTCGGCGAAATTCTCTTTCCTTCATTTACAATTCCCTTCCTTCTGTCTATTATAGTCTAAAAAAAAACAAACGTCAATCGATAATGTTATAAAATGTAACATTATTTTTCTTTTTTCTCTAAAAAGAGATGAATACGATCAATATCATAATTTACGAGAATTGCGACAAAAACTCCCATGAAAGTTTCCGATACACGCGCAAACACGTACAAAATTGTTTCACCGCTCGGTATTGATAGGGTAATGATTAACATAGCTGCTACACCACCAATAACCCCTGATTTATTATTCATGGCCACATTTGTCATAATGGTTAACATAGTGCAGATTGGAACAACCACCAAAGTCACCCAAAAAGCTCCGTGAAATAAGGTATTTAAGAAAAAAAAGATAAGGGCGTAGAAACCACCGATACTATTTCCTAGAATACGTGAAGTCCCAAAATGGACACTCTTATCAAAACTCTCCCTCAGACTAAAAACCGCTGTCAAAGCACCGATTTGAAGACCTTTCCAGCCAAAAAAGCCAAAAATCAAAAGAACTAGAAAAACGGCAATTCCCGTTTTAAAAGTCCGCATACCAAGTTTGAACTGTGACTTATCAAATTTATATTTTTTAAAATAACTCATAATCTCAACTTTCTACTACCATTTTAACATAAATCAGTTGATTTTATGAGTGAAAATCAATAGGAAACGTTTTAAATTCAAACAACAAGAAAAAGAGGAAACAAAGTTCCTCTTTTCATAATTCTTATTTTTCAGTCAAGGCTGCAAGTCCTGGAAGAACCTTACCTTCGAGGAGTTCCATTGATGCTCCACCACCAGTAGAGATCCATGAGAACTTGTCTGCACGGCCAAGGTTAATCGCTGCGGCAGCTGAGTCACCACCACCGATGATTGATTTCACGCCTGGTTGTTTCACGATAGCGTCCATCACACCGATTGTACCAGCTTGGAAGTCTGGGTTTTCAAATACACCCATTGGTCCGTTCCATACAACTGTCTTCGCACCAGTCAATTCTTGATCGAATTTAGCGATAGATTTTGGACCGATATCCAAACCAAGGAATCCAGGATCAACTGCTTCACCTTCAGTATCTTTCACTTCAGTGTAGTCAGCAAATGCGTTTGCTTCTTTTGAGTCAACTGGCAAGATCAATTTGCCGTTTGCTTTTTCAAGAAGAGCTTTCGCAACATCCAATTTGTCTTCTTCTACAAGTGAGTTACCGATTTCGATACCTTGAGCTTTGTAGAATGTGTAAGTCATCCCACCACCGATAAGAACTTTATCAGCTTTTTCAAGCAAGTTTTCGATAACACCGATCTTGTCTGAAACTTTTGAACCACCAAGGATGGCTACGAATGGGCGTTCTGGAGCTTCAACTGCTTCTTGGATGTAGGCAATTTCGTTTTCAAGAAGGAAACCAGCAACAGCTTTTTCAACGTTTGCTGAGATACCAACGTTAGATGCGTGTGCACGGTGAGCTGTACCGAATGCATCGTTTACGAAGATGCCATCTCCAAGAGATGCCCAGTATTTACCAAGTTCAGGATCATTTTTAGATTCTTTCTTGCCGTCAACATCTTCGAAACGAGTGTTTTCAACCAAGAGAACTTGTCCATCTTCAAGAGCGTTGATTGCTGCTTCCAATTCAGCACCACGTGTAACACCTGGGATAAATTTAACTTCTTGTCCCAATTTAGCAGCCAGGTCAGCAGCTACAGGAGCAAGTGATTTACCTTCTTTGTCTGCTTCTTCTTTTACACGTCCAAGGTGAGAGAAGAGGATTGCACGTCCACCTTGTTCAAGGATGTACTTGATAGTTGGAAGAGCTGCAGTGATACGGTTGTCATTAGTAATCACGCCGTCTTTAACAGGTACGTTGAAGTCAACACGAACGAGAACTTTTTTCCCTTTCAAGTCAACGTCTTTAACAGTCAATTTTGCCATTAGATATGACTCCTTCTTTTTTTATACGTGTTAATTATATCACAAAATCAGCAAAAGAGATAGAAAAACCCTAAACTTTTCTTGTTCTTTCTTATAATTGAAACTAGCATTTTTTAAAATAAAAACTAGAAAAGCCTTGTTAAATAACTGATTATTGAAAGAAAGACTAGCTCATTTAATCATTCGTTCACTGATTTCTACTAGTTAAAACAAGGCCTGACTAATCTACAGTCAAGCCTTGTTTTTAATTTTTATGAGAAAATCCAAGATTCGTAAATCTGATTAGTCTTCTCTCCTCTTTTTAGAGAGCAAGCTGTAGCCACTCATTACTCCGATGAGTCCCAGAGCTACTAGACTAGCATCTCTTGTCGCTCCTGTATTTGGAAGCTCTCTGCTTGTTTCTTCAACTTTTACTGGTGTAGCTAAAAGCGCTTGATCCCTTGTTTGTGAGACTTGATCCTCTTTCGTTCCTACTTCAACAATTTCTGGAAGAGCTTCCTTGAGAACTTCAGTCGAAAGAAGAGTGCGTTTGCCCTGACCATCAACTTCTGCAAAGCGACGAGCTTGACCTTCCACACCTGCTTGGATTAGCTGGCGTTGTCCTTTGAGAAGAGCTGCATTTGGTCGTTCCTGATGTTCGAAGGAAACTGTTCCCTCTTCAACTTCCAGTTTCGGAGTTTCTAGAACTAGGTCTTTTACTCCCTCAGCCGGTTGGTTACTTGACAGAACTTTTGTACCAACTTCGGTGATTTCTGGGATTGCTTCCTTAAGAACTTCAGTTGAACGAAGGGTGCGTTTGCCTTGGGCATCTACTTCTACTAGACGACGAATTTGCCCTTCTTCTCCTTTTTGGACAAGTTGACGTTGACCTTTCAGAAGATCCACATTTTGTCTCTCTTGACGTTCATAGGCTGTTGTTTCAGTTTCAATAACTAGTTCAGGGAGGGCCTCAACCGTTGGGGCCACTTCATTTGGATCCATACTTCCAACATGGTGACTTTCTTCTGCAGGAGCTAGTTTCTTATTTAGCTTTTCTTTCATTTCCGCAAAAGCTTGTGGAGTTGGCATTTCTGAAGCCAACAAAGTTTCTGCTTGTTCAATCAACTCAGCTTTAGGATCTTTTTCACGGACGGATTCGAGCAAGCCTTCCAATTCTTCTCTAGCAGTCTGATAACGTTGATTTCCATCCAGGTCTGTCCCTGCTTGTTTCAACTCATTCAAAGCTTTGTTGACCTCTTCTTGGCTAGCGTTGTGGTTTTCTGCTACAGCTTTCGCTGCAGTGAGCTTCTCTACTAGTACTGTTTGTTTGTCCTCGCTAGAGAAGGCGTAGGCAAGGGTTGACTGACGACCTTGGGCAGCAGTGATTTCTTGTTTGAGGTATTCATCATTAACTGCAGCCTTTGGAGAAACCAAGACATCGAACTCAGATGTGTGCCCCTTGTAATGCAAGGTCAAGGTTTGACGGCCGGTCTTTTGAGCATCGTAGCCCGTAATTTCAACACCTTGGTCCGTGAAGGCATGACTTTCTTCTGTCTCATCATCATAGAGAACGCCGAAGCGACCTTCTTCAAGATCCAGTTGCTCTCCTACTAGATAGTCTGTTTTCGGTTTCTGAGTAATGTACAAACCTGCTACTTCTTTCGGTTTTCCTTCATCTTGACCTGTCACTTGTACCTTTAAGTCACCAGTAACTGGAAGTCCAAGATAGCTAACTGTGAGCTTTTGTTCCCCTTTTTGATGAGCGTCGTAACCAGATACTGTCACACCTGAGTGAGTAAGGTTAATCAGCTCATCAGCCTGTCCCCCTTCGTACTGAACACGGAGGATTCCGCCTCTGAGGTCAAGTTTTTCTCCCTCTTTGTAAACTGTCTTCTTAGGTCCTTTTTCAAGGCTAACTGCAGCAATTTTTCTTTCATCCTGCGGAATCGCTACTGCCAATGTGTTACTGATTTCTTTACCAGGTAGTTGGGTACGATAGTAGAGGAGAGTTGGTTGCTTGTCAAAGGCCAATGGTGCTGTTGCTAGGTCGCCACCATTTTCAGACTTCAAAGTTGCAATTGGCGTTTGTGAATCTGCCTTGTCGTAAACGGTGATAGTTGCACCCGCTGGAACATCAGAGAAGCCGAGTTGAACTTGATGGTTTCCAAGTGAACGAGCGGCTACCTTAGCCATTGGAATATTTTGGCTTTCTGTATCCAAGGTTTCGTACATCTTCCAGTTATAGATACGAATGGCTTTCCAAGGTGTTCCGTTATCTGAAGTGATAACTTTAAGGCGCCAGTCTTGAGCAGTGATTGGTTTGTCAAGAGTGATATCCGTAACGTGCGCTTTATTGCCACGGACCTCCTTAGCTAACTTCCATTCACCATCCGCATCTTTATAATAAAGGTCAAAGTCTTTGGTGTTCATCAAACCGTCGTTTACGGATTCTCCACCAGCTCCCGCATGATCCATGACCCATCTAACAACGGTACGTGGCTTGGTCAAACGAATATCCACACTACCGCTCAACTGAGCTGAAGACCATTTATCTGACAAGCTAGTAATGGTACCGTTCAACATACCTTCGATGCCTTCTCCACCTTCAGTATTTGGGAAAGTACTACCAATAACCGTTGCCCCTGGAACAATATTTTCAGCTAAAGGTCTTTGGAGAGTCGTATCCTGAACTGTCATCCCCCAGTTAAAGGATGCCATCGCAGCTTCGGAACGGAGGCCATTTTTACCAACTGCAACGACTTTCAATTCCTGAGTCCTACCAATCGCATTAGCAGAACGGCTAACTTTTGGCAAGTAGATGGTTGAAGCAGATGATCCTGTCAACAAACGCCAGTTATCTCCATCTTTTTCGTAGACTTCATAGAAATCTGCATCTTGGTTACCCGCAAACTGGACCACTGCTTCAGCTTCTTGGGCATTTTTAAGAGATTGCTTCACAACAGAGAGACCTGTCGGGGCTTGTGGTGCTTGGTGATTGTCTGAAATGATCAATTGACCTAGGTTAAACTGATAATCTTTTACTGCTCCTTCATGCTCAAAGAAGAGTTTAACTGCATAGATGGTTTTTCCAGCTAGTGAGCTAAGGTCAAATTCTTCATTCTTCCAGTCATCAGAGAGAGTCAGTTCTTTCCATGCAGCTGCATCCTCAAATTTGTAGTCTGGAGTCGTAGAGAAGGCCATATAAACTTTAGAGCCTTTTCCTCCCTTGTGGGCAACACGAAGTTTGGTGTTTTCAGTTACTTCTAATTTGGTAGAATACAAATTCACATCCTGGTCCGTCTTACCAGCTACATCACCTGAAAATTTAAGGGAGTTCCCACCATTGTAGGCATCTGTAAAATCGTATTCTGCACGAAGTTTTTCCCCTGTTGAAGTCTGCCACCAGCGCCATGTTGGCAAGACACCAGAAACAGAACGGTAGTTCCACTCAGAATCCTTAGAAACTTTACCGTCTACAAACCATTTTCTACCATGACCTGTATTAAAGGAGGTCGTGAAGGTTCGGCCAACTGCTGGTGTGCGGTCAGCAACCAAATTGGCAATCCCATACCACTCTTTATCCGCTGGTTTTTGAGCCGTTGGATCCCCTTGGTAACCTGTAAAGAAGATGTCCTCATTCTTGTGGTAGTCTTCGCCTGTTTTTCCTAGACTGGTAATCGTATCTGGTGCAAAAAGTCCTAACGACAAACGCAACTTGCCATTTTCATCTAAGAGGGCATCCCATTTGACTTTGGTCTTATAAGAGCCACCTTGTTGCAATTCCAAGCCTGCAAAGACATCATACTGGCTACGTTCTAGCCATTTGGCCATCTCTACGGAGTGGTCATTCTTTTCCTTGTTCCAGTTGAAATTGGCAAAAAATTGATCTGCAGGTACCTTGTCTCCTTCTTTTTGCATGAACTGGTAGTTGTAATCACCTAGACCATCTTCGTGGTAACGACCGTATTTGTAGGTCATGGCATCGTACCAAGCATACTTGATTGGATGGTTGACTTTAGCTGCGTATTCTTTTGTATAGAGCATGAATTGGCGCATTTTTTCACCAAGAGGTTCTACCAATTCCCCCGTTGTTTCCTGATTAATGAAATAGCCATCAAAGCCATAGTACTTAGCAAGATCGACAAGTTTCCGTGCGATAGGGAAGGTGCCATCTGCGTCTTGTTTCAAGGCAGCTGCAAATTTCTCTTGGTCGGCAATGCTGTTTGACCAGTTAAAGAAAAGTGTTCCGTACACGGGAACTCCATTGCGGTGACCTGCATCAATGACATCTGGAGTTGGGACTAGGCCTTCCCAGAAGACCATTGAATCCAAGTATTGCCAGTAATCAAAGGCGTAGGCCTTGAATTCTTCTCCACCAACGGAAGCGTGGTCTTTAGCCTTTGAGTTAGTATTTGCTAGCGCCTGAACTTTGGCTCTTCTGCTTGCTTTTTCATTAACTAACTGACCCCTATGACGTTTGGCGAGTTCAACTGAGGAACGGTTGATGGAATCATCCTCACGCGCACCCGGTTCCCATTTCAACAAATCTTCCCATGTATCAAATTTGATTTCTTTTGGTCGGAGACTCTTTTCTTCATTTTTAGGAACGTCTGCTAGAGTCGGTTTGTCGGCTTTCTTCTCAGCCACTTGAGGAGCTTCCGCTGGTTTGACTTCTTCTTTTTCAGTTGGTTGAGCAGATTTTTCAGTTTTATCTGTCAGAGCTGACTTCGCTTCTTCTTTTTCATTAACCAGATCCGTTATTGCTGGAGTGTTTTCTGAAATTGGTTGCTCAGCTACTTTGTTCTCTGTTTCCTCTAATTGTTTTTCAAGGGCTGCAGTATCTGGATTAGCTGTTTCACTAGCGCTTGTAGCTTGGGCGCTCGTATTTGCAGCTGTTTCAGGGACTGCCACTTGTTCAGCAAGAGCTGAGCTTGCAAATAGAGCTGAACCAATCATCAAGGAACAAGCCCCGATTGACAGCTTACGAATACTGTAACGGCAACGTTTTTCAAAAAATAGATTTTTCATCTTATCCTCCTAATAAAATATAAAGTAAGCGCTTTACTTTTTGATAAAAAGTAACTGTTCTCAGTGCACACCACTAGAACAGGATCATCTTCATTTTATCCTATATGAAAGCGATGTCAATCTATTTAATATAAAAACTATAACTAGGATAAAAAACAGTTAAATTTGGATATAATCTTCTAAATCGACTCCCTTACAGTAAATTTATTTTCTATTTTTAAGAAAGCTACCTTTTTCTTATGAAAATTTCAGCTAAACACTTGTGAGATTTACTTTTATCCTTTAAAATAGAATAGGAGAAATTCCGCGATTATTTTTCGGAGGAAAAAGAAATGTCCATTAATTGGCAGGAAATTTTATTTCACTTTTTAGGTGGTCTGGGGCTATTCTTATATAGTATCAAGACCATGGGAGACGGTTTGCAACAAGCTGCTGGAGATCGCCTTCGTTTTTACATTGACAAATATACCAGCAATCCCTTCTTCGGTGTGCTGGTTGGTATCGGTATGACGGCGCTGATTCAATCAAGTTCTGGTGTTACAGTTATTACAGTGGGACTAGTAAGTGCCGGACTTTTGACCTTGCGTCAAGCTATCGGTATTGTCATGGGTGCCAATATTGGAACCACCGTTACATCCTTTATCATCGGTTTTAAGCTAGGAGATTACGCCTTACCTATGCTCTTTATCGGCGCGGTTTGTCTCTTTTTCACCAAGAATCGCTCCATCAATAATATCGGACGGATTATCTTTGGTGTCGGTGGTATCTTCTTCGCTCTCAATCTTATGAGCGGTGCAATGGAGCCTCTAAAAGACCTGCAAGTCTTTAGAGACTACATGGTTGAACTAAGTAAGAGTCCTATTCTAGGTGTCTTTGTCGGAACTGGACTGACTCTACTCATTCAGGCTTCATCCGCAACTATCGGTATCTTACAGAACCTGTACGCAAGTGGTTTGATTGACCTTCAAGGTGCCCTACCGGTCTTGTTTGGTGATAATATCGGGACGACCATTACAGCTATCATTGCTTCTCTTGGAGCCAATATCGCTGCCAAACGTGTTGCTGGTGCCCATGTCGCCTTTAACGTGATTGGTACGGTTATCTGTATTGTCTTCCTTGTACCTTTCACTGGCTTGATTCAATGGTTTGAATCTACACTCAATCTGGCTCCAGAAATGACCATTGCCTTTGCCCACGGAACCTTTAATATTACAAATACCATTATCCAATTTCCCTTCATCGGAGCCTTGGCCTACTTTGTAACCAAGCTCATTCCTGGTGAAGATGAAGTTGTCAAATACGAAGCTCTCTACTTGGATGAACAACTCATCAAACAAGCTCCTTCTATCGCTTTGGGAAATGCCAAAAAAGAACTCTTGCACTTGGGGAACTATGCAGTCAAAGCTTTTGACCTTTCTTATAGCTATATCATCGGTTTGGATGAAAAGGTAGCTGAAAAAGGGCACAAGACAGAGGAAGCCATCAACACCATCGATGAAAAACTCACTCGTTACCTCATCAGACTCTCAAGCGAATCCTTGAGTCAAAAGGAAAGTGAAATTTTAACCAATATTCTTGACTCATCACGTGATTTGGAACGGATTGGAGACCACGCAGAAGGCTTGATCAACCTAACAGACTATCTCCAACGCAAGAATATTCAGTTCTCTGAAGCTGCTTTGCAAGAGCTAGCTGAGATTTATCACGCTACCACTGAGTTCATCAAAGATGCTCTTGATAGTGTGGAAAACAATGATATTGAAAAAGCTCAAAGGCTGATTGAACGTCATAAAGAAATCAACAATATGGAACGCGTTCTCAGAAAGACCCACATCAAACGCCTTAACAAGGGCGAGTGTTCAACACAAGCTGGGGTCAACTTTATCGACATCATTTCTCACTACACTCGTGTGTCTGACCATGGTATGAACCTAGCTGAAAAGGTCATCGCTGAACAAATCTAATAAACAAGAAGCTATCCTGAATGGGATGGCCTTTTTCGTCTCCTCATTAAGAATTTCTTTTGGAGCATATAAAAAATACTTTGATTCACAATGGAATCAAAGCATCTTAAAGAGTTCTCCAAACATGATAGCAGAAACTGCAGTGCCTCTGTACTTGGCCTCTTCTCTTTTGATAAAGCGAGCCAAATTGATCAATTCAGGTGCTGGGTGTTTGGGATTAGTGAGCAATTCACGATTGACAAGTCCTGAGAGTCGGACTGCTAGTAATTGCTCATTTGTAGTAGGTAGTTTTTTAGCAGTCTCTAGGAGAGCAGCAACTAAATCTTCACTCAAGCCCTGACGGGCATAGTTATAAAGATCTTTTATAAGGATTTCTAGGTTTGGTTCTGCCATCCGGCACCTCCCTTATGCTTAATAATTTTTAATCAAATCAACCGTTGAACGATCCAATTTTTTCACCAAGGCTTGCAAGAAGGCTTGGGCTTCTAGGAAGTCATCCATCGCGTAGAGAGTTTGGTGAGAATGGATATAACGAGCACAAACCCCGATGGTTGTAGATGGAACACCTCCATTTTTCAGATGGGCTGCGCCAGCGTCCGTTCCGCCTTTACCACAGTAGTATTGGTACTTGATACCAGCTTCTTCAGCCGTTGTCAAAAGGAAATCCTTCATACCTGGGAGGAGCAAGTGACCTGGATCGTAGAAGCGAATCAAGGTTCCATCCCCAATCTTGCCTTGGCCACCATAAACATCACCAGCAGGTGAACAGTCAACAGCTAGGAAAACTTCTGGATCAAACTTAGTTGTAGATGTATGAGCACCACGCAGACCAACCTCTTCTTGGACATTGGCACCAAGATAGAGTTCATTTCCGAGCTTTTGACCTGATAAAGCTTCAGCTAGCTCGCTTACCATGAGGACACCGTAGCGGTTGTCCCAGGCTTTTGAAATGATATTCTTTTCATTTGCTGTAAGAATTGCGCTACTATCAGGGACAATCGTGTCACCAGGACGGATGCCAAAACTTTCTGCCTCAGCCTTGTCTGCAAAACCACCATCAAAGACGATATCTGCAATAGCAGGCATGGTTGGTCCGCCCTTTCCACGTGTCAAATGTGGAGGAACAGAACCTGAAATCACAGGAATTTCACGACCGTCACGAGTAAAGAGTTTAAAGCGTTGACTGCTGACCACCATAGGGTTCCAACCACCGATTTCAACCACACGGAAGGTACCATCTGGCTTAATCTCGCTGACCATAAAACCAACCTCGTCCATGTGAGAAGCGACTAAGACGCGTGGGGCAGCCGCAGCTTCTGAATGTTTAATTCCGAAAACACCACCCAAGCCATCTGTCACTACTTCGTCCACGTGCGGTGTCAACTTCTCACGAAGATAAGCACGGACAGGTGTTTCATGACCTGAGATCGCAGCAAGCTCTGTTACTTCTTTGATTTTTGAAAATAATGTTGTCATATCAGTTCCTTCTTTCTGTCCTCCATTTTACCACTTTTTATAGGAGAAGGATAGTGGGAAAGTAGATTGTTTTTTACTCTGTTTTCCGATAAAAGAGAGGGACAGATATTATTTCAGAAATTTTTCTTTCTTTTTACATTAAATTGTCAGAAAATTTATTGACAGATTAAATAAATCGTGTTACAGTAATATCCGCAGGTATCTTTTGATACCAAATCTACATGAAAGGGCTGGGTATGAAACTTTCTCATTATTTAACTGGCTTACTTCTACTCCTAGTCTTTCTCTCCATTACCATTGGAACCAGTGATTTTTCTTGGGAAAAATTCTTTGCTTTTGACCAGCAGACCTGGCTTCTCTTTCAAGAGTCGCGTCTTCCAAGAACCATCAGTATTCTCCTGGCTGCCTCCAGTATGAGCATGGCAGGACTCCTCATGCAGACCATTACCCAAAATCAGTTTGCTGCTCCGAGTACAGTTGGAACGACAGAAGCAGCCAAACTGGGAATGGTGTTAAGCCTCTTTGTCTTTCCGTCAGCGAGTCTGACCCAAAAGATGCTCTTTGCTTTTGGCTCATCCATTTTATTTACCCTCTTCTTCCTGACCTTTATGACTATTTTTTCTATAAAGGAAAGGTGGATGCTGCCCTTGATCGGGATCATCTATAGTGGAATTATCGGTTCTGTCACAGAAGTTATCGCCTATCGTTTCAATCTAGTTCAGAGTATGACCGCTTGGACCCAGGGCTCCTTCTCCATGATTCAGACCCATCAGTATGAGTGGCTCTTCTTAGGCCTCATTATCCTGATAGCCGTTTGGAAATTATCCCAAACCTTTACCATCATGAATCTGGGAAAAGAAGCTAGCGAAAGTTTGGGTATTTCTTACTCCCTACTTGAAAAGCTGGCCCTCTTTCTAGTGGCACTAACAACTAGTGTCACCATGATTACTGTAGGTGCCTTGCCTTTTCTCGGGGTCATCGTTCCCAATCTTATCCGCAAGCGCTACGGAGATAATTTGAGTCAAACCAAACTCATGGTCGCTCTGGTCGGTGCCAATCTAGTTCTGACCTGCGACATCCTCTCTCGAGTCTTGATTCGGCCCTATGAGCTGTCTGTCAGTCTCCTGCTAGGAATCATCGGTAGCATCGTCTTTATTTTACTGCTATGGAGAGGGGGACAAAAGGATGCTGTCTAAAAGCAAACATACCAAGCTCTTTTGCCTTCTCATTATTCTGGCCATCGGAGCTTGTCTCCTCTACTTTTGGCCCATCACTAACCTGTCTGCCTTTGCCTGGAAGCTGCGTTCCCAAAAAATCATCGTTTATCTCTTGGTAGCCATCGCGACAGGGATTTCGACCATTAGTTTTCAAACCCTGACGGAAAATCGCTTTCTAACGCCAAGTATTTTGGGAATCGAATCCTTCTATGTCTTGCTACAGACCCTGCTGCTAATATTTGAAAGCAAATTTCTACAGCTTGGAAAGTCTCCTGTCTTAGAATTTCTAGTCTTGCTTCTGCTTCAATCCCTCTTTTTTCTCGCCTTACAAGGCTACTTGAAAACGCTGATGAAGCAAGATCTGGTCTTCATTCTGCTAATCTGCCTAGCCCTGGGAAGTCTCTTTCGAAATATCAGTACCTTCCTACAAGTTCTGATGGATCCAAATGAATACGATAAACTGCAGAACAGTCTCTTTGCCTCCTTTCAGCATCTCAACACTTCCATCCTAGCCATCGGTTCTCTGATCATCCTCGCTTTGACAATCTTCTTCTTTCGAAAAGCAGTCGTTCTGGATGTCTTGCACCTGCAAAGAGAAACGGCTCAGATACTGGGACTGGATGTTGAAAAAGAACAGAGAGAACTCCTCTGGGGCATCGTGCTTTTGACCTCAACAGCCACTGCCTTGGTAGGATCTATGGCCTTCTTCGGCTTTATGCTAGCCAATCTCACTTACCTGATTGTCAAAGATTATCGGCACAAGTTGCTCTTTATCGTAGCCATTCTGATTGGATTTATTAGTTTGACCTTGGGGCAAGCCCTCATCGAACGAATCTTTGCTCTGGAAATTCGCATCAGCATGATCATCGAGAGTGTGGGTGGTCTCTTATTCTTTATCTTACTTTACAGGAGGGCGCGTCGGTGAAACTGAAAAACATTGACAAATCCATTCAAAAACAGGATATTTTACAAGACATTTCCCTTGAAGTCAGTCCTCAGAAACTGACAGCCTTCATTGGTCCAAATGGTGCTGGAAAATCAACTCTCCTCTCCATCATGAGCAGACTGACCAAGAAGGATCAGGGAATTCTCAACATCAAAGGCCGTGAAATCGAGAGTTGGAATTCGCAAGAACTGGCCAAAGAGCTCACCATCCTAAAGCAGAAGATCAATTACCAAGCCAAATTGACTGTAGAAGAATTGGTCAGCTTTGGACGTTTTCCCTACAGTCGAGGTAGACTGAAGGCAGAAGACTGGGAAAAAATCCGAGAAACCCTGGACTACCTGGAACTGACAAGCTTAAAAGACCGCTACATCGATAGTCTGTCTGGTGGACAGTTGCAACGTGTCTTTATCGCTATGGTACTGGCCCAGGATACAGACTTTATCTTGCTGGACGAACCGCTTAACAATCTCGATATCAAGCAAAGCGTCAGCATGATGCAGATTCTCAAGCGACTGGTGGAGGAACTTGGGAAGACCATTATCATCGTCCTCCACGATATCAACATGGCTAGCCAATATGCGGATGAAATTGTTGCCTTTAAAGACGGCCAAGTCTTTTGCAAGGGAACGACTGCTCAAATCATGCAGGCTGACCTGCTCAGTCAACTCTATGAGATTCCTATCACACTGGCGGATATCAATGGCAAAAAGATCTGTATCTATAGCTAGCTATTCTGAACTCATGTTAGAGAACCCTCTGTCTCTTAGCTAATAAGCCTATCTAAGAGACTCCCTACATCGTTATCACATTTTAAAAAGGAGAAATCATGAAAACATCCCTTAAACTTTATCTTACTGCCCTAGTGGCCAGCTTCTTGCTCCTACTTGGTGCATGTAGTACAAATACAAACTCAAGCACTAGCCAGACAGAGACAAGCACTTCTGCTCCAACAGAAGTGACCATTAAAAGTTCACTAGACGAGGTCAAACTTTCAAAGGTTCCTGAAAAGATTGTGACCTTTGACCTCGGTGCTGCGGATACTATTCGCGCTTTAGGTTTTGAAAAGAATATCATCGGAATGCCTACAAAAACTGTTCCGACCTACCTAAAAGATCTTGCGGGAAATGTCAACAATGTGGGTTCCATGGTTGAACCAGACCTAGAAGCCATTGCTGCTCTTGAGCCGGATTTGATCATCGCTTCACCACGTACCCAAAAATTCGTAGACAAGTTCAAAGAAATCGCGCCTACCGTGCTCTTCCAAGCAAGCAAGGACGACTACTGGACTTCTACCAAGGCTAATATCGAATCCTTAGCAAGTGCCTTCGGCGAAACTGGTACACAGAAAGCCAAGGAAGAATTAGCCAACCTAGACAAGAGCATCCAAGAAGTCGCAACTAAAAACGAAAGTTCTGACAAAAAAGCCCTTGCTATCCTCCTCAATGAAGGAAAAATGGCCGCCTTTGGTGCCCAATCTCGTTTCTCTTTCTTGTACCAAACCTTGAAATTCAAGCCAACTGATACTCAATTTGAAGACTCTCGCCACGGACAAGAAGTCAGCTTTGAAAGTGTCAAAGAAATCAATCCTGACATCCTCTTTGTCATCAACCGTACCCTTGCCATCGGTGGTGACAACTCTAGTAACGACGGCGTCCTAGAAAATGCCCTCATCGCTGAAACTCCTGCCGCTAAAAACGGTAAAATCATCCAACTAACACCAGACCTCTGGTATCTAAGTGGTGGCGGACTTGAATCAACTAAACTCATGATTGAAGACGCTCAAAAAGCTTTGAAATAAGCAAGAAAACCCAACATCAAATGATGTTGGGTTATTTTTCTTCTCGATTTCGTTTGAGTGAAAAGTGGTCTGGCACAGGATCTTTTCCTATTGGCGACCAGGGGTGGCAACGTAAAATCCGAGCCAAGCCCATCAGAACACCCTTGAAACCATGTTTTTCAATAGCCTGGATCATGTAATTTGAACAAGTAGGCTCAAAACGACAAGAGGGTGGAAAGACTGGTGAGATAAAGCGTTGGTAAAAGCGAACTGGCGCTATTAAGATTCGTTTCATTATTTCTTGGTTACAGCCATAGTATGCAGTTGGCTGATTTCTTTTTTGTTAAGACGACGGGATTCACCTGGACGAAGGCCTGTCAAATCTAAGTGTCCAAAACGTGTCCGTGACAACTTATCCACTTGAAGACCGACGGCTTCAAACATCTTTTTAACCTGATGGTTGCGTCCTTCATGGATAGTCAACTGCACTACTGAGCGATTTTTGACTGGATCCACTTTGAGAATTTCATATACAGCTGGCTTAGTTTTCTTGCCATCAATCTCAAGACCGCGGGTCAAGGGGCGGAGATTGTCCTTATTAGCCACACCTTTAACACGCGCGACATAGACCTTGTCAATCTCATTACGAGGGTGAATCATCTCATCCGTAAAATCCCCATCATTGGTCAAAATCAAGACACCTGATGTATCCCAGTCCAAACGTCCAACTGGGTAAATACGCTCTTTTACATTTGGCAAGAGATCCACAACAGTCTTGCGGCCCTTGTCATCTGTCACACTGGAAATCACTCCACGTGGTTTGTTAAGCAGATAGTAAACCTTTTCTTCGTTGTAGATGGGCTGACCTTCAACTTCGACTTTGTCACCAGCCTTGATGGTCGTTGCGAGTTCACGTACCACTTGGCCATTAACCGTCACTAAGCCTTGCTTGATCAACTCTTCTGCTTTTCTCCTACTGGCCACACCTGCGTGGGCAATATATTTATTGATTCTCATCTTCTTCTATCCTTTCACCAAATAATTGGCTTTCTTGGGCTTGAATCTCAAGCTCATCAATCACTGGCAGTTCTTCCAAATGGTTAATCCCCATGTAATCTAGGAAATAATCCGTAGTCACATAGAGATTGGGCCGGCCCAACACTTCTTTCTTTCCATCTTCTCTTATCAATTCAAAAGCCTGCAACTTTGCCAAGGCCCCACTCGAGTTGACTCCACGGATAGCATCAATTTCTATCCGCGTAATGGGCTGCTTGTAGGCAATGATGGACAAGGTCTCAAGGGCAGCCCGAGACAAACTCTGGTTGATGGGAGCTTTGGAATATTCCTTCAAAATCGCTGCAAATTGAGGTTTGGTCACCAATCTGTATGCACCACCTGTCTCGATCAGGGACAAACTGGAATCTGGGTCTTTTTCATATTTCTGGGCTAATTTTTCTAAACTCTGCTGGATGCCTGTCGGTGGCAGAGAGAGGAGTTCAGCCAACTGACGGACCCGAATCCCATCTTCACCTGCTACAAACAAGAGCGCTTCTATTTCTGCTAAAGTACTCATCTTTCCTCTCTATCAAGTCTAGCTTTGTGCCTCTTGACTTTCTTCCTTCTTTTCCATGAGATAGATATCTCCGAAACTCTCCTCTTGAACGAGGATCAGTTCCTGGGTTTTGATTAACTCTAAGGTCGCCAAAAAGAGGGTAATGACCTCTTGGACATTCTGGGCTTCCTTGAACAAATCCTGCAAGCGCAACTGGTCTCGTCCAGTCAAGGACTCTTTTACGATGACCATCATGTCCTCAATCTTATACTCATCCCGCAAGATGGTCGTGTGATTCTGTGAGAACTCCTCTTTTTTCTTGGCTAGGATATTTGAAAAAGCCAAAAAGAGGTCAATGGTCGTCTTGTCATGCACAAGCTCCGCATCCTCGTAAATCAACTCTGTTGGCGCTTTGGAATAGTACTGGGCCCGATCTTGGTGCTTAGCCTCCAAGTGCTCACCCAGGAGTTTGAACTTGCGGTATTCTTCGATTTGGGAGAGAAGATCCTGCTCCAGATCATCCTCCAAGTCTGTCACTTCTGCTACCTTTGGCAAGAGCTTGCGACTCTTGATCAGCATGAGCTGACTAGCCATGACCATATACTCGCCCGTCACTTCCAGACGCATGGCCTGCAGAGTTGAGACATAGGCTAGGTACTGTTCGATAACTTCTGTAATGGGCACATCGTAAATATCCATCTGGTACTTAGAAACCAGGTGCAAAAGAAGATCCAGGGGCCCTTCAAAATCTTTTAATTTAATATCCATTATCTATATTTTTCTAAGGTCAGGACTGTTTTTAATCCTAATTTTTTTGCAATTTCGTACAAATCGACCTTCATTTCTATCTGTCTTAGAATGAACTGTTCCCGCAAGGCTTGAGCGGATAAGGTTGGGAAACCTTTCTCCTTGACAAAGGACTCCAGCTGACGAAAGGCCCACTGACGAGAATAGGCTTTCCCTCCCCTTTCAAAGAGATAGGTCTGCCCCATCAAGGGTTCTAGCTCTGGAATCAAGGTCGAGGGTATAGTGACAATCCTCTGTTGGGAAGCCTTGTTAATTCTCAACACTTGAAAATCCAGATTGATATCTGCAACCTTAAGGGCTAAAATCTCACTCGGCAAGAGCCCGATTTCTAAAATCAGGAGTGCCAGCAAGCGTCCTTCTGGATAATTACTTTCCTGCCAAAAAGAGTCTAGGTCTAAAATCTCTGGCTTTTCAGTCTTCTTTTCAGCTTGTTTGGCTAATTCCAGACGGTAAAAACTGTCCACTTCTCCTTTTCGATAGAGAAAGTAGAGAAATTGGTTACAGGCCGAAAGTTTTCGCTTCTGGGCGCTGATTTTTAGATTGGCTAGCTGGGCTTGGTAAATCTTAAGACTGGTCTCAGAAATCCGCTCACCCACAATGTCTAAAAATTGCTCCAGATCATACTTATAGGACTGCTTGGAATTGGCAGACAAGTCCTGTTTTTCCTCTAAAAAGGCTGAAATCCTATCTCTCATTTGCATCGAATCTCATATTCCTTACTAAAGTCATGCAAGAGGGCATTAACGGCCTTGAGGATAGACTTGCGCGTGATGATTCCTTGGAAAATTCCTTCATCATCTACGACTGGCAAGAAGGGTTCATCGACCAGTTTATGGAGGACCTCTGTGATGTTATAGTCTGGAGCGACAACTGCCACATCTGTCTTGGTCATATTGACGATATCTGTCGTTGCCATCTGCTCATCCGTCAAACCTTGCTCCATTTGATAAGCCAAAATGTCTCTCAGTCCAATGGTTCCGACAAAGCGTTTGTCAAAGGTCACAACAGGGATACGCGTGTAGGTGATTTGGCTCAACACCAAAATCGCATGATCAGCGTTATGGGTATCAATCAAGGCCGCTAGATTCTCAGCAGGGGTCAGAAAAGTCTCTTCCTGCTCCAGTAAAAATGCTTCAAATTCTTTGGCAATCATCGAGCAAACTCCTTGGACAAGCCTGGATAAACCTCATGATCACGTGTCAAAAAGTCTACTTTGAAATAGCTGTCATCAATCTCCACACGGGCATAGAGACATTCTCTAATAGTACCTCGTGGTTGGCTGATGGAACCTGGATTTAGAAAAAGAGTCTTTCCTTCCATCCAAGCATTTGGCACATGCAAGTGACCATAAAGACAGATATCGGCATCTTCTTCCTGAGCCCAGTAGTCCAACTTTTGAAAGTTGAAATTGATATCAAACAAGTGTCCATGCGTCTGGATGATCTTGGTTGGACCAAGTTGAGTCACCAAACGCTCTGGGTAGCCAGCATAAAAGTCCATATTTCCTTTGACGACATGGATGCCCTCCCAAAGCGGAGAGTCTGGACGGAGTTCTGAGTCACCATCGTGAAAAATGGCATCAACTTTACCCAGATAGCGGTCACGGATTTCTTCCACAATCAAGCTATCGCCATGAGAGTCACTCATTACAATGATGGTTTGCTTTGCCATGATGGAAATACCTCCAAAAGTTTCTTAACGGCTAAGGCACGGTGGGATTGGCTATTTTTTTCTTCAAGGGTTAATTCAGCCGCTGACTTGCCTGTCTCTCCCACAAGGAAGAGGGGATCATAACCAAAGCCATTTTCACCCTTGGGTTCAAAGTTAATGTAACCCGGCCAGTCAGCTTCGACAACCAAACTTTCCTTGTTTGGACTGGCTACAACCAGGGTCGTGTGGAATTGAGCCGAACGGTCCTTAAGGTCAAAGACCATGGCCAATTCGTGCAAGAGCTTGGCATTATTTTCACGATCAGTCGCTCCCACACCTGCAAAACGAGCTGACCAGACTCCTGGCAAACCACCGAGAACATCGACTTTGAGACCTGAGTCATCTGCCAAAACCATCTTGCCTGTTAATTGAGAAATAGTTTCTGCCTTCAGGCGAGCATTTTCTTCAAAGGTCATGCCTGTTTCAGCTACTTCAGGCAGATCTGGATAGTCATTGAGATTTTCCACATCATAGCCTAACTTGTCAAAGATAGCTCGGAATTCCTTGGTCTTGCCCTCGTTACGAGTCGCAATGAGCAGAGTTTCTCTAACCTTGCTAGTTTCAAAGAAGGCTTCTACATCGACTCCTTCTTTAGGCAATTCAACATGCAAAAGCTTTCCATTTTCAACCAAGAGCAGAGCTCCCTGACGTTGGATGACTTCTAGATTGCGACCTGCTTCGGCATTTAAAATCTCAACGATAAAGGAGAGCAGACGAAAGTTAGAAGACCAGCGCATCACCGTTATCGTAATCGGAAAGCCATTTTCTTCGTCACGAAAAATCCGCGCCAAATCCATAAAATCAAGCTCGAGAGGATCTTTGATAAGGCTATAGATACCTCCATAGACATCCCAGGCACCGACATACCAGTCCTGGTCATCCTTGTATTCATAAATTTTGTTTGTCATAAAGTTACATGCTCCACATGAATCTCTTTTTCCAGCCATTCTGCTCCAATCTGGGCAAAACTTTGGCTATTGGCTGTTGTGTAAAAACGATGTTGAAGAGGTCCCGCATCTCGGCTACGATTGATTTCAAAATAGTTCAGCAAAACCGAGATATCCCGCACACACTCTGCCCCACTATCGATGAGCTGAACCTTTGGTCCCATAACATTTTGAATGATAGGACGAAGGAGTGGGTAATGGGTACAACCCAAAATCAGGCTATCCACCTTGCCGACCAAGGGACGCAGGGTTTCATAGACCACTTTCTTGGTTACACTGGTTGACAGGGCACCAGACTCCACCAAGGGAGCAAACTTGGGACAGGCCAAACTCTCCACCTGTAAATCCGGATCCAGATCATGGATTTTTTGACGGTAGATGTCTGATTGGACCGTCATGGGGGTTCCAATGACTCCGATTTTCCCACCTTGACTGGACTTGATGGCTGCCGAAGCTCCTGGCAAAATCACACCTAGGACAGGAATGTCTAGTTGGGCCTTGATTTCTTCCCAGACGACCGCAGTCGCAGTGTTGCAAGCAATGACAATCATTTTGACATCCTTGGTCAAGAGAAAGTTGACCAACTGCCAAGTATATTCACGAATTTGCTCAGCAGGACGAGGGCCATAGGGCGCCCGCGCCGAATCTCCAATATAGACGATTTCTTCATGGGGAAGCTGGCGCATGAGCTCACGAACAACGGTCAAGCCCCCGACACCCGAATCCAAAAAACCAATTGGTCGATTATCCATACAGTCTTCTTTCTAGTCTTCTTTTCTGATTGATAGTTCATCATGATTACTCGTCCTAAATGAACGGATAGACAGCTTGATAAAATGTCAACTGCCTCTCTATTAATCATAATCAAATATCAATAGAATGCAAGGAAAAAGTCTTATCCTTGAGAACTATTGAACATAGTGAGAAGTCTGGAACTTTCATCCCAGACTTTTCCTATTTATTTCTTTTTATTGTTAGCAAGAGCTGCTTTTTGTTGGCGGATGATTTGGTGGTAAACTTGTTGTACCTTGGCTTCGCTTGGCTTTTGACCATTTGCACTCAAGAGAGCACGAACTGCATCAGCGTTCAAACGTGGGTTGTCCGCAAATTCTTTTTCGATTTGCTTACGAACCAAGTACATCCCTCCAAGAGCTCCTCCTAGAAAAGCTAGCACAATCAAGATAATTGCTAAAAGTAAGTCCATTCTTTTTCTCCTGTTTCTTTTTGAGTCTTCTATATTATACCATAAAGTGACTTTCCTGACTAGTTTGTTTTACGCTTTCAAGAAGGGCAATAGGCGACAAAAAAGGAGCTCCTCATTTCGATGAAAGAGAGCTCCTTGCTGCGTTTATGCTCAATAAAAATCAAAGAGCAAACTAGGAAGCTAGCCGCAGGTTGCTCAAAACACTGTTTTGAGGTTGCTGATAGAGCTGACGCGGTTTGAAGAGATTTTCGAAGAGTGAAGAGTACTATTTTACATAAATAGCAAGTGTTTGATACGGTTTCAGAAGAATTTTTTCTGATAATTCTACATCTTTATAGTTTGAAATCAGAATCTGTCCATTTTGGTAGGCTGCTGGTAGCTCAATTTCTATTTCTGTGACATAAAAGTTATTGAGGACCAGTAACTTTTCATCCTCATACTGACGTTCAAAAGCATAGACTTGCTTGCTGTCTTCAAAGACTGGTTTGTAGCTTCCTTCTGAAATAATCGGCATTTCCTTACGAAGTCGAATCAAGTTTTGGTAGAAGGCGAAAATTGGGCCTTTGATTTCATTTTCTACGTTGATCTGAGGGTAGGATTTTCCTGCCTTCAACCAAGGAGTTCCTCTTGTGAAACCAGCATTTTCTGAGGCATCCCACTGCATAGGAGTTCGTGAGTTATCACGCGACTTTGCCTGAATAATCTGGAAAGCTTCTTGTTCACTTTTCCCTTCTTTTAAGAGCATCTGATAGGCATTGATGGACTCGACATCCACATAGTCAGCCATGGAATCATAGTCTGGGTCAACCATTCCGATTTCCTCGCCCATGTAGATATAAGGTGTCCCACGTGACAGGTGAATGCTGGCAGCCAGCATGGTCGCCCCTTCATTGCGGAAATGTTGAATATCAACAAAACGATTCAAGGCACGTGGTTGGTCGTGATTATTCCAGAAGAGGGCGCTCCAGCCGTTTTTGTCACTCATTTCCTTGCCCCAGCCATGATAAAGACTTTTCAACTCTTCGAAATCAAAGGGAGCTAAAGTCCACTTTTGCCCGCCCTTATAGTCCACCTTGAGATGATGGAAATTAAAGGTCATGGATAATTCCTGACGGTCAGGTGACGAATAGAAGACACAGTTCTCCATGGTGGTTGAGGACATTTCCCCAACTGTCATAAAGCTATCGTCTGTTCCAAAAGTAGCTTGGTTCATCATGCGCAAATAGTCATGAACGATGGGCTTGTCTGTGTAAGCTGGCTTGCCTTCATTTTCTGGACAATCCACTAAGACCTCATCCTTACCAATCAAATTAATCACATCAAATCGGAAACCTTTGACCCCCTTGTCACGCCAGAAATTAACGACCTTGAAAAGCTCTTTGCGGACATTGGGATTGCGCCAATTAAGGTCAGCCTGGGTTTCATCAAAAAGGTGGAGATAGTATTTCCCTGTATCCCCGAAAGGCGCCCAGGCAGAGCCACCAAACTTAGACTGCCAGTCTGTCGGTTGATCTTGGATGAAGAAAAAGTCTTGGTAGTACTTGTCACCAGCTAGGGCTTTCTGAAACCATTCATGTTCTGTCGAGCAATGATTGAGCACCATATCCAGCATAAAGTCAATCTTGTGCTCTTTACCGACACGTACCATCTCTTCAAAATCAGCCATATCACCAAAAAGAGGATCCACTGCCATATAATCTGAAATATCGTAACCATTATCCCGTTGGGGGCTTGGATAAAATGGATTGAGCCAGACCATATCCACGCCCAGTTTGGCTAGATAGGGGATTTTCTCGATAATCCCACGGAAGTCCCCAATACCATTTCCAGTGGTGTCTTTGTATGATTTTGGATAGATTTGATAGACTACTTTTCTTTTATCAAGTGCCATCTGTTTCTCCTTTTCCGATAAAAGGGAGGAACCTCTGTTCCTTCCCTGTTTGTACTATTTCGATTAGATTCGTGTAGCGACCATGAGAGCTTCACCAGCTTGGATAGTTGTTGGATAAGTTCCAGTGATAGTCGCTGTATAAGCATCTTGGTTAGTGATGATAACTGGAGTTTCTGTCACGAGACCCGCAGCCTTAATAGCATCTATATCAAAACGAATCAATTTCTGACCAACTGTGACATGGTCTCCTTGGGCTACAAGACTTTCAAAACCTTTGCCATCAAGCCCTACTGTATCCATACCGATGTGGATGAGCAATTCTACCCCTTCGTCAGAGACAATACCAATGGCATGCTTGGTAGGGAAAAGAACCGTCACTGTCCCATTGACTGGAGAAGTCAACTCACCTTGGCTTGGTTCAATGACTAGGCCTTGTCCCATGACACCTGATGCAAAAACAGGATCCGTCGCTTGACTCAATTCTTTCACTTGACCTGTAAGTGGGCTGACAATTTCTACTGGAGCAAGGGTTACTGGTTCATGACTGACAAATTCTGCCTCTTCTTGCGCAACGAATTCTGCTTGCAAGGCTGTATCGTCCTCAGTTTTTGTAAAGAGGCCTGCCTTACGGAAGAAGAAAGTCAAGAGCATTGGTACAATAATAGCAACTAGCATGGTTCCTGCAAACGGCAACATGTATTGAGGTTGAATAGAGAGGATACCTGGCAAACCACCGATACCGATAGAAGCCGCAGTTACATTGAAAGTAACGGACAACATGCCTGCAAGGGCTGAACCGATCATCCCAGCTACAAATGGATAGATGTATTTGACATTGACCCCAAAGAGGGCTGGTTCTGTAACACCGAGATAGGCTGAAATCGTTGCAGGAAGCGAAATCTGAGCCTCACGTTCATCATGACGATGCATGAAATAATAGGCAAATACGGCAGAACCTTGAGCAATATTAGAAAGAGCAATCATTGGCCAGAGGGCAGTTCCGCCGGCATCCGCAATCAATTGCGTGTCGATGGCATTGGTCATATGATGCAAACCAGTGATGACAAATGGAGCGTAGAGGGCACCAAAAATCGCACCGAAGAGCCATTTAACTGGACCCGTCAAACCTGCCAAGACAACTGCTGAAAGTCCTTGACCAATTGTCCAACCGATTGGTCCCAAAACAGTGTGAGCCAAAATCAAAGCTGGAATCAATGACAAGAAAGGCACAAAAATCATGGAAATGACTTCCGGGATATGCTTGCGCCAGAAAATTTCAAGATAAGACAGACTCAAGCCTGCAAGCAAGGCTGGAATAACTTGAGCCTGATAACCAATACGATTAACCGTAAAGTAGCCAAAATTCCAGACCCAGTTGGCTGCGATTTCTTCTGTTGGAGTACCAGCTACTAGATAGGCGTTGAGCAACTGAGGTGAAACCAAACAGATCCCTAGTACAATTCCCAAGATTTGGCTGGTTCCCATCTTACGAGAGACAGACCAGGTAATTCCTACAGGCAAGAACTGGAAGATTGCTTCACCAGGCAACCAGAGGAAGTGATTGACCCCTGCCCAAAACTGAGAGGATTCTGTGATGGTCTTGCCATCCAACATCGACCAATGAACCCCTTCAAGAACATTACGGAAACCGAGGATTAGTCCACCAACAATCAGGGCTGGAATAATCGGTGTAAAGATTTCCGCTAGAGTGGTCATGACACGTTGAAGTACATTTTGATTGCTCTTAGCCGCAGATTTGGCTGCTTCTTTGGAAACACCCTCAATGCCTGAAACAGCTGTAAAATCATTATAAAAAATCGGTACGTCATTCCCAATAATCACCTGAAATTGACCCGCATTTGTAAAGGTCCCTTTGACGGCTGAAATCGACTCGATGACCTTGACATTGGCCTTCTTTTTGTCTCCGAGAACAAAGCGCATCCGTGTCGCACAGTGGGTGACAGCAGTGACATTCTCCTTACCTCCAATCGCTTGAAGCAGATCTTTGGCTTCTTGTTCAAATTTTCCCATTTGATTCTCCTTATATTTGTCAAAGCAAGCTTGACTTGATAGCTCTATTGTAAACGATACCAAACTTGTATGCAACTTGTTTGCGATAAAAAGAGGATATTTTTGGATATTTTCTAGCACTTGTATGGTAAAATAGATACAAGTGTGTATAGAATAAGATTCAAAACTCATTTAAGGAAGCAATATGAAGAAATACCAACAATTATTTAAGCAAATCCAAAAAACCATTCAAAGCGAGACTTACGCTGTCGGAGATTTCCTCCCCAGTGAGCACGAACTCATGGATCAGTATCAGGTGAGCCGTGACACCGTCCGAAAAGCTCTGTCCCTCCTCCAAGAGGAAGGATTGATCAAAAAGATAAGGGGGCAAGGTTCCCAAGTCGTTAAAGAAGAAACGGTCAATTTCCCTGTCTCTAATCTAACTAGCTACCAAGAACTGGTTCAAGAACTTGGACTGCGCTCTAAAACCAACGTGGTCAGTCTGGACAAGATCATTATCGATAAAAAATCCTCACTGATAACCGGCTTTCCAGAGTTTCGGATGGTGTGGAAGGTAGTCCGCCAGCGTGTGGTGGATGACCTGGTATCGGTTCTAGATACGGACTATCTGGATATGGAACTGGTCCCAAATCTCACTCGCCAAATCGCTGAGCAGTCTATCTACTCGTATATAGAGGACGACCTCAAACTCCTTATTGATTATGCTCAGAAAGAAATTACCATTGACCACACGGGTGACCGAGACAAGATTCTCATGGACATTGGCAAAGACCCTTATGTCGTTTCAATCAAGTCAAAAGTCTATCTCCAAGACGGGCGCCAATTTCAGTTCACCGAAAGTCGCCATAAATTAGAAAAATTTCACTTTGTTGACTTTGCCAAAAGACATCCGAAATAAACACCTACAGTTGGGAATACTCTCAACTGTTTTTTAGTAGTAAATAAAGGAGGTGATAGTTGGAAAAGAGGAGCTGTTTGCTACTTATTCTACTATTTTAAGAAAAAACAACAGCAAATATGTATCTTGCTAAAAAGCTCTTGACAAATACTAAACGACCATTAGAATGGGAGGTGAGGAGATAAATAGAAACAAATCAAACGAAACTGCTTTATGAAATGTAAGCGGTTTCTAATAAACAAAGGAGGGTTTTATGAAAAAACACTTTTGGGAGAAATCCTGTCGCTATAGCATCCGCAAGCTGACGGTTGGGACTGCTTCTGTTTTACTGGGGGCTGTTTTTCTAGTCAACCATACTGTAGCTGCAGACAGTGTTGAGGTCAAGCAAACTGAACCAACCTCTGTCGAAGCTATCACTAAGCCTGATAGTGAACCCAAAGCTGCTGAAGCTACTGAAACTACAAAACCGTCTCTAGCCGAGAGTCCAGTAGTTTCCGAAAACAAGCCAGCTGAGGAGACTCAGACGACAAATAGTCAAGCTAGTGAAGAAGCCATTGTAGAAGCTAAAGAAAATAAGGAACCTGAAAAAGCAGACCAACCTGTGACAAAACAAGAAAACTATCAACTCAGCTACAATCAGCCAACAGCTCCCTCCTATGACGGATGGGAAAAGCAAGCCCTCCCTGTCGGAAATGGAGAGATGGGAGCCAAGGTTTTCGGACTCATTGGGGAAGAGAGAATCCAGTACAACGAAAAGACCCTCTGGTCAGGAGGACCACAACCCGATAGCACCGACTATAACGGTGGAAACTACAAGAACCGCTACAAGGTTTTAGCAGAGATACGTAAAGCCCTCGAAGCTGGTGACCGCCAAAAAGCAAAACAGCTCGCCGAACAAAATCTAGTTGGACCAAACAACGCCCAGTATGGACGTTACCTAGCCTTTGGAGATATCTTCATGGTCTTTAATAACCAGAAGAAAGGGTTAGATACTGTAACAGATTATCATCGTGGTTTGGATATCACTGAAGCCACTACGACCACTTCTTACACCCAAGATGGGACGACCTTCAAACGCGAAACTTTCTCCAGCTATCCTGATGATGTTACTGTGACCCACCTGACCAAAAAAGGAAACAAGACACTTGACTTTACCCTTTGGAACAGCTTGACAGAAGACTTGCTTGCTAATGGCAACTACTCTTGGGAATATTCCAACTATAAGAATGGTCATGTCACTACAGATGCAAACGGAATCCTTCTAAAGGGAACTGTCAAAGATAACGGCCTCCAATTTGCATCCTATCTAGGAATTAAAACGGACGGAAAGGTGACTGTTCAGGACGAAACTCTGACCGTTACAGGCGCAAGTTATGCAACCCTCTATCTCAGTGCCAAGACTAACTTTGCTCAGAATCCAAAAACCAACTATCGAAAAGACATTGACCTCGAAAAAATAGTTAAAGGAATTGTCGAAGCAGCTAAGGCCAAAGACTACGAAACACTTAAAAAGGCCCATATCAAGGACTATCAAAGTCTCTTTAACCGCGTTAAACTAAACCTAGGTGGAAGCAAGACTGCTCAAACGACAAAAGAGGCTCTTCAAGGCTATAACCCAGAAAAAGGGCAAAAATTGGAAGAACTCTTCTTTCAATATGGCCGATATCTACTCATCAGTTCTTCTCGTGATCGGACAGATGCCCTTCCTGCCAACCTCCAAGGAGTCTGGAATGCTGTAGACAATCCACCTTGGAACGCTGACTACCACCTAAATGTCAATTTGCAAATGAACTATTGGCCAGCCTACATGAGCAACCTTGCTGAAACAGCCAAGCCAATGATCAATTACATTGATGACATGCGCTACTATGGTCGTATCGCTGCTAAGGAATACGCAGGTATCGAATCCAAAGACGGACAAGAAAATGGTTGGCTGGTCCACACCCAAGCAACACCATTTGGCTGGACTACTCCAGGTTGGAATTACTATTGGGGTTGGTCTCCAGCAGCCAACGCTTGGATGATGCAGAATGTCTATGACTATTATAAATTTACCAAGGATGAGACCTATCTCAAAGAAAAGATTTATCCAATGCTCAAGGAAACAGCTAAGTTCTGGAATTCCTTCTTGCACTATGACCAGGCCAGTGACCGTTGGGTGTCTTCTCCATCCTATTCACCAGAACACGGGACCATCACCATCGGAAATACCTTTGACCAATCGCTAGTCTGGCAGTTATTCCACGACTACATGGAAGTCGCCAACCATCTGAATGTCGACCAAGACTTAGTCACAGAGGTCAAGGCTAAATTTGACAAACTAAAACCACTTCACATCAACAAAGAGGGACGCATCAAGGAATGGTACGAGGAGGACAGTCCGCAATTCACAAATGAAGGGATTGAAAATCACCACCGTCACGTTTCCCATCTAGTTGGTCTCTTCCCAGGTACGCTCTTTAGCAAGGACCAGGCTGAATACCTAGAGGCTGCGCGTGCTACCCTCAACCACCGTGGAGATGGTGGGACTGGTTGGTCTAAGGCCAATAAAATCAACCTCTGGGCTCGTTTGCTGGACGGTAACCGCGCCCATCGCTTACTCGCTGAACAGCTCAAGTATTCAACCCTAGAAAATCTTTGGGATACCCACGCGCCTTTCCAAATCGACGGGAACTTTGGAGCAACTAGTGGGATGGCAGAAATGCTCCTCCAATCTCATACTGGCTATATTGCGCCATTGCCAGCCCTTCCAGATGCTTGGAAAGACGGTCAAGTTTCTGGCTTGATTGCCCGTGGTAACTTTGAAGTCAGCATGAAGTGGAAAGATAAAAACCTTCAAAGCTTGTCCTTCCTTTCAAATGTCGGTGGAGACTTAGTTGTAGACTATCCAAATATCGAAGCTAGTCAGATCAAGGTCAATGGCAAACCAGTCAAGGCAACGATTCTTAAAGATAATCGCATCCAACTGGCAACACAAAAGGGGGATGTCATTACCTTTGAACATTTCCCTGGTCGCATAACCAGTCTGACAGCCGTTCGACAAAATGGAGTCACTGCCGAACTCACCTTCAACCCAGTAGAAGGCGCTACCCATTATGTCATCCAAAGACAAGTGAAAAATGAATCTAGCCAAACCTCTGCAACTAGAGAATTTGTAACCAATCAAACCCACTTTGTCGACCGCTCACTAGATCCTCAACTCGCCTATACCTATACTGTAAAGGCTATGCTGGGCGAAGTTTCCACACAAGTATCTGAACAGGCTACTGTAGAAACTCCTAGTGAATTGATGGATGATCGGGACGGTCGTATCCAGTACGGAGCTGCCTTTGGAAACTGGGCAGACTCAGAATTGTTTGGAGGAACAGAGAAATTTGCTGACCTTTCAAAAGGAGACTACACAGACGAGGACATCACTGCAACTATTCCTTTCACTGGTGTTGGCATCGAAATCTATGGACTAAAATCATCTGAACTAGGTCTTGCCACTGCTAAAATTGATGGAAAAGAGATCGGCGAGCTTGATTTCCACACTGCTGGGGCAACTGAAAAAGGTAGCCTCATCGGTCGCTTCACAGGATTATCAGACGGACCTCATACATTGACTCTTAGTGTTAAACGTCAGCACAAAGGACGTGGTAGTGAGCGCTCGAAAATTTCATTAGACTACTTCAAGATCCTAGCAGGAACAGCCAATACGATTGAAAAAATGGATGATCGTGATTCGCGTATCCAGTATGGTTCCCAGTTTAAGGACTGGTCTGACCCTGAACTCTACGGAGGTACGGAAAAATACGCTGACATCAACAACAGTGACTCTAGTGCAGCTTCAGAAGCTCAGGCAACTATTTCCTTTACAGGGACGGGCATTCGTATTTATGGCTTGAAGAGCCTTGCCCTTGGACGAGCACGTGTTACACTAGATGGCAAAGAAATGCCCAGTCTAGACTTCTACACTTCAGGTGCAACCGAAAAGAAAGCTTTTATTGGCGAATGTACAAACCTTACTGACGGTCCGCACACCCTGACATTACAAGTTGACCCAGATTCGCCAGAAGGCCGCAAGAAAATTTCTCTAGACTCCTTCAATATCATCAAAGCCCCTGCTGTTGGTATAGATAGCCCAAGCATCGCGCCTCCTAAGGAAAATGACAAAACCATTTCCTTAACCCTACCATCTGGAGACTGGGAAGCCATCGCTGTGACCTTCCCAGGTGTCAAAGGTCCTCTAGTTTTGCGTAAGGTGGATGAAACGCATCTGGTTACAAGTGGAGATCAGACTATCCTATCAATCCAAGACAATCAAGTTCAAATCCCAATCCCTGACGAAACCAATCGCAAATCTGGAAATGCCATTGAAGCTTATACCATTCAAGGAAATACCACAAGTAGCCCTATCGTGGCCGTCTTTACTAAAAAGGATGAAAAGAAAGTTGATGAGAAGCAACCAACTACAAGCAAGGGAGAGGAACCAGCTCCAACTGTTGAAATTCCGGAATATACTGATCCTATCGGGACTGCAGGGCAAGAAGTACCGCCCACTGTAGAAAAGCCTGAATACACCGAACCGATCGGAACAGCAGGGCAAGAGGAAGCACCTACTGTTGAAAAACCTGAATACACCAAACCTATCGGAACTAGCGGAGATCAGGCCGCTCCAAGCCTTAGCCTTCCTGACTATCCAGTTCGAGTCTTAAAAGATAAGGAGACTGGAGTAGAAATCATCGGTGGAGCTACTGACTTAGAAGGAATTTCTCACATCTCTAGCCGACGTGTCCTAGCTCAGGAACTCTTTGGTAAGACCTATGATGCTTACGACCTACAGCTTAAAAATCCAACCGATCATAGCGTACAGCCAAAAGGCTCTGTCTTGGTTCGCTTGCCTATTTCAGCTAGCGTAGAAAATATCTACTACATCACTCCGACCAAGGAGTTGCAATCCCTTGATTTCACCGTTCGAGACGGAAAGGTAGAATTCATCACTAATCATTTCAGTACCTATGCCGTCGTCTATCAAGCTACTGGAACAAGCTCTAACACTGAGGAAAAACCAAGTACTTCAGATGCAGAAACCTTAGCACACGAGGCTGAACAACTTTCAGCTAGTCCGAGCCTTGCTAAAACTGGAAATCATTCTCCTAAAGAAGAACTTCCAGCAACAGGAGAAGCGTCCAACCCACTCCTCTTCTTAGCAGGATTCAGCCTAGCCCTCACAGCCACTTTTATGTTAAATGGAAGAAAGGATGACTCCAACTAACTTTTAATCACACAAAAACAGGATGAAGATCACCTTCATCCTGTTTTATTTTGTAATCAGAAATTATTTTTACAGTAGGTATAGAAAGGCTAAAGTCAAGAGACTTGCTAGAAGCCCAACTCCCCAAAAGAAGAAGTCAACCTTCCACTCGCTCCATGGATTGCCCTTGCCTGAGAATCCTCCAAGCTCAAAATGGTGATGCACAGGTGTCATACGGAAAATACGCTTTCCACCACTAAGTTTGAAGTAGGTAACCTGCATCATAACAGAGCTTGTCTCAAAGACATAGATAATCCCAATCAGCAAAAGGGTCCATTCTTGGTGGAGGGCCATAGAGATTGCTGCCAGCATCCCACCTAAAGCCAAACTTCCCACATCTCCCATGAAAACCTTAGCAGGCTTGTGGTTAAAGACGAAGAAACCTAGCAAACTACCAATCATGGCAAGAATCACAAGAAGGATATCCAGTTGATTTTGCATATAAGCAATCACACCGTAGGCCGATAAGCTAATCACCACGGAAATACTTGCTAAGCCGTCGATCCCGTCCGTCAGATTCACCGCATTTGAAAAGCCAACTAGCCAGAAAAGGGCAAAGAAGATATAGAAAATACCCAGATGTACTTGGTAGCCAAAGACTGAAAGCATGTCGCCCCCACGCTCATAAAAGAGGTAGAAAATCACTCCTCCAAGCAGCTGGAGAGCAAGTTTTTGCTTGGGATTTAAGCCTTCGTTAATTTTACGAAAGACCTTGAGGAAATCATCCAAAAAACCTACCAAACCATACAAAACCAAGATAAACAAAATCATGCCTACATTGTTGGTCAATTGTTGGGTAAAGAGAGCAACCAGAAAACTCACAACTACTGCAACGATCAGGAAGACAATACCTCCCATGGTTGGAGTCCCAGCTTTAGCTTGGTGTTGCTTGACATCCTCGTGCATCTGCTGACCTGTAATTTGCGCCTTTCTATAAAATTGGATAAAGGCCGGAATTCCTACTAAAGTTAGTAAAAATGTCACAATTCCAGCACTAATAGAAATAAACATATTAGTCTCCTAAAGTTAATTTAATTTTTTTAATGTTTTTGATAGCTGTATTAGTCCGAACATCTTGCTTCTGAACAACGGAACCTGAACCTTCAAATTCCAGTTCAATATCCAACCATTTAGCAAAGGTCTCGGCAGTCTCTTTTTTCCAGCCATACATGTCTGGAATTTCTTCTACCTTATCCGATAAAAGGAGAACTTGTTGGTTTGGTGCAAGATTGGTCCCTTCTTCTACAGAAGTCTCTTTAATCTTTGTTCCAGTACCTACAACGATTGGTTGCACAATATTTCGGCGTAAGGCTTCCGCCAACTCACCAGGTGAAATATCCTTGATGCTAGGCATTGCATAAGAAGATTCTGTCGTAACTTTATCTAAATTTTTGGCTGGAGATTGAAGATTGAGAGATTCTTTCATAGCTGAAGCCCGCTCCAAGATTGGGGTGGCAAATTCTCCCAACTGGATACCTGAATAATGCTCAGGCTGTTGAACCGTTACATACAAGATAAAATCAGGATTTTCAGCAGGATTCATAGTCACAACTGAGAAAATATAATTGGTAGAACCAACCAAGTATCCTCCATTTTTCTCATCAGCGATTTGAGCCGTACCGGATTTAACTGCTACATTTTGTCCAGGAACTGTTATAATTGGCTTTCCTGTGTAGTGATTATACATAGTTCCATATAGAGGGTCCGTCCCAACTAAGATCATGTGATTTCGAGTTGTGCTTGCTGCCTCTTTGGAAACAGGATTTCCTACTATTTCTTTTTGTGACTTACGTACAGACTGATTGTTAGTATCATAAATAGCACTTATAAATTTTGGCTCCAGCATAACTCCATCATTAGCAATAGCTGTAAAGGCACGAAGCATTTGTGTTTGTGTCACTGAAATTCCTTGCCCAAATGAGCTTTGAGCAATACTAACAATATTATCAGCTGGAAGTTGACCAGCGTATTCATCTGTCAAGCCAAAGCGAGTTGGAACCCCAAATTTAAAGCGTTTTAGATAATCCAACCAAGTAGCATCTCCCATTTTTTGTTCAAGTAGACTCATTCCAACATTACTGGAGTGAGCGAAACCTTGTAAGAAAGTCATCATCCCACCAGTAGTCAAACCATCATTAACATCCCAATCTCGAGTCGTCGCATCCGCTATTTTGAATTCACTGCTATTGAAGTATTCTCCACTTGGGAAGGTATTATTATCAATGGCTGAAGCCAACATCATCACCTTCATGGCTGATCCTGGTTCATAGTTACTTTGATAAAGAATATCACGCCAAACAAAGTCCTCAGTGATTCCTTCTTTAGTATCTGCATTAAAGGTAGGTCGTTGGGTGGTAGCGAGGATTTCACCGGTCTTTGCACTGACCAAGGTCGCGGTCATATACTTACCTTTTACCTTTTCCTGGAAGGCATCCATCTGTGTTTCCATAAAGGATTGCAAGGGACTAGAAAGGGTTGTGTAGACATCCTTTCCATCTACCGTTTGTTGAGAAGCTTGATCTGTACCTGGAACAATATTTCCCAGACGATCTTTCTCATAGGTGATGATCCCATCTGTACCCGCCAGAATACTATTTAGGGAACTCTCCAAACCAGATGTTCCAATCAAACGTTTGGTTCCATCCTCATTTTCATGGAGTTGCGCTAAACCGATAAAGGAAGAAGCAAACTGTCCATTGGGATAACTGCGGTTTGGACTGGTTGTAAAGTCAATCCCCTCAACTCCAGCTGTTTTGAGGTCATTTTTTATAGCCATCATATTGGCATAGGTGATCCCATTTCCCTTGGCTCCAAAAGATACCTGTTTCAGTTCTGGTTGAGAAAGCTGTTCTTTGACATAGGACTCCTCCATATCGAGGTATTTATGAAAAATTTCAGCTACCTTATTAAATTGAGAATCCTCTACATAAAGAATTTTGCCTGTTGCTGACTTGTAGGTCTTGTCAATAACGGCATAGATATTATAAGATGTCGCATCTTCTGCAATAGGTGTTCCATTACGATCGTAGATGGTTCCCCGTTTTGCAGGAATCGTCTTGGTTGTTTGATGGACCTTGTTTGCTTCTTGAACCAAATCCTTACCAAATTTTTTACCCGTTCCGATAATGACCGCAAAGTTGACCAAAAAGACAGCGAAGAGTATGACAGCCAATAAACTCAGGCTTTTCCCTACTCTTCGGCGGTTTTCTTCTGGAGATTTACGGTTACGAACGGCATAACGGATGATTTTTTCTTTCCACTGTTTCATTTCTTACTCCGCTGCTCGGATATTTTCGTTATTCAGCTGCAAATCCTTAGAGTTTGCAATTTCTTTCAAACGTTCTGAACGAATCAATTCATTGACCTCTTGCTTGGCATCGTCTAGCTCGGTTTTCTTTTCTTCGATTTGAGCATTGACCTTGGTCAATTCATTCTGAACTTGTAATAGCTTGGTCTGCATAAACACAACGCTAATTGCCAGGATAATCATTGTTGCAGCAATCGAAACATAGAAGGCCTTTTCCACACGTGAAAAACCTTTAAACTTCGTTTGCAATAACTGGCTTGTTTTTTCGATTCTTTCTGCCATGTTTTTCCTCTTACTTGTGAATTTTTCTAGCCACGCGCAACTTGGCTGAATGCGAACGATTGTTGGCTTCTAGCTCTTCAGCACTTGGCAAGATTGGCTTGCGGGATACCAATTCCATCTTGGGCTTAAGATCATCTGGAATGAAGGGCAAGCCTTTGGGAACTTCCACTGTTGAAGCTTCTTTGAATAATTGCTTGGTCAAGCGATCTTCCAGAGAATGGAAGGTAATGACCGAGATTCTACCATCCAAAGCCAGCATGTCCATGGCCTGCTGGATAGATTCATCTGCAGCGCCCAGCTCATCATTGACTTCGATTCGGATAGCCTGGAAAATCTGCTTGGCAGGGTGCCCCTTTTTCTTGAGCTCCTTGGCAGGCTTGGCCGACTTGATAATCTCTGCCAACTCCGTCGTTGTCTCAATGGGTTTCACCTCACGCGCTTGCTCAATCTTACGAGCTATCTGTTTAGAGAATTTATCCTCACCATACTTGAAAAAGATCCGAACCAAGTCATGATAGTCATAATGATTGACCACTTCATAGGCCGTCAGACGAGCTTCCTGATTCATCCGCATATCCAGTGGCGCATCCTTTTTATAAGAAAAGCCACGTTCACGCTGATCTAGCTGAGGACTGGACACTCCCAAGTCATAACAAATTCCATCAATTTCCTGGACACCAGCCTCCTGCAATCGTGCCTGCAAATGACGGAAGTTGTCCTTGATAAAGGTTACCATCCCCTTTTCGATATAGGGTGCCAACCGTTTTTGCGCATTGTCAATGGCATTCTGGTCCTGGTCGAAGGCATAGAGATGCCCTTTTTCGCTCAATTTACTTAATAAATATTCGCTATGGCCTGCTCCACCCAAAGTCGCATCAACGTAGATACCGTCAGGTTTTACGTCAAGCATATCAATCGTTTCATGAAGCAAGACCGTTACATGATGAAATTCTTTTGTCATATCCTATCTATTTTACCACAAATCTGACCAGCTTGCACTTGTCAGACAAGGCTAAGTTTCTTCGAAAATAATTCTCAAAAATATGTCATATATACTTGACATCTCATCCCCAAAAGAATATAATGTAGTCAAATATATACGACATATCAGAAAGGAGCCCCTATGAATCGTGTGAAAGAATTCCGCAAGGAATTGGGCATTTCCCAGCTCGAGCTCGCCAAAGATATCGGTGTCTCGAGACAGACCATCAACATGATTGAAAACGACAAGTACAATCCAACCCTGGAACTCTGTCTCAACCTCGCCCGCAGCCTCCAAACTGACCTCAATAGCCTCTTTTGGGAAGACGATTTTTAAAAAGGAGCAAACAAATGAAAAAAGAAACTCTCACTGAAAAACTCATCAAACGCATATACGGTATTTCTGGTCCCCTTGACGAACACAAACGGCGCGAGGCCGATCGTATCGGGAATCAGGTCTTTATTGTCCTCTTTTATCTGATGACATTTGGCAATCTTATCCCGCTCGTTCTTGCATATAAATACCCGCAAATTGTCGCTATCGGCTATCCTCTCGTGGTGTTTGGCATTTCGATGATGGTTGCCCTCTATGTGGTCTCTCAAACCAAGAAAACGGGCATCACAGCTATTGATCCCGAAATGTTGAGTCAGAAAGAAAGCAAACAGCTATATTTTCCTGGTCTAAAAGCCGGTCTGATCTATGGCATGGGCATGTTCTTTGGAATACCGCTTCTGAATGTCCTAACCGATGATAGCAAGAATTATCTTGGTTCTCTTTTAAATACAGGGCATTTTGTATCAACTATCCTAGCTACTTTCTTCTTCGGAGTGACCATACAAATTATCGTCTCTCTTCGCATTCGAAAAGCCAAGAAAGACCAAGAAGACGACTAGGAGGTGCCTTATGAAATCACTAGCTAGACTACTGATCAGTCATGTTTTTATCAGTATCTTTGTTACCTTTTTCCTACTTTCTGGACATATTGAGCATCCTTTCTTGATTATCTTTCTTTTATTCCTTCCTGTATTGAACAAGGGACAGAGATTCCAGAAAATCCAATCAAAAAAAATACGTCTTCTAAACGCATCTCTCTGTTTTATCCTCGTATCCTTTCCACAACTTTTAACAAATCCTATGGATTGGAGATACCTGGTATTTCTAATAATCTGTATCATTTCGAGTTTGGTCTACTTCTATACTCTCTATCAACTCTTTAAAGAAGTCAATCAAAAATCGCTCATTTAGGAGATTACTCCCATGAAAAAAGAAGATCTCACCACTCGCTTACTCAAACTATTCTTTCACATACAAGGCCCCTTTGATGAATGCCGCCAAGAGATAATCTACAGGACTTGTGCCCGTACCTTGATCCAAATCGTTTACTCCTCTCTCCTACTCTTCTTGTTCTATCTCCTATTTGGACGCTTCATAGAGTTGGTGCGAGATGCCATGCCCTACCTCTATTTTGGACTTATCTTCGTCCTCTCATCTAGGGCGAGACTAGCAGTTCGCGACTTACGTTTAGACAAGGATGACCAGTCCGAGATTCATCACAAAAGCTACAGCAAAAGCCAAATCAAAGTTCGTAGTTGGGCTGTATTCCTCAGCATTCAGCTCAGTCTCTTCCTCTTACTAATCTTTCATAAACTCTTTGTTCAGCATCTTCCCCTCGATACCTTTTGGGATAATCTCTCCCAGTTCGATAAAATACTCCCTTTACTAGTGTTGAGTTTGGGAATTGGTGCCATCTTTGGAACCATGACCTACGCCTTTTTATCGGAACACGTTAAAAAATAGACCACGATTCGCTAATTTCTCATTTTATAGGCAAAGAATCCCACCTAGCTCATTCTAGGTGGGATTTCCTCTTCAATTCATAGGATAATTTCCAAAATATCTACTGACCCTCGTCACCAATTCTCCCACTGGGTTTCAACTTTCACCTCACCATAATTGCTCGGTGAATACTTGCTGTCATAAATCAAGCACCAGTCCTTCAAGACTTTCTGGTTGACGATTTCGTCGTAGTAAGAATCCAAATCCTTGGCAGTGATACCGTACTGCTCTAGGTAGGATTTTACTTGGGATTCGTCTTTGATGTAATTTTTCGTATCTGCCTTCTTCAAAACTATTTTTACAAATTTTTTTAAACTACGTTCTTTATGAGAATATACAGTCCACATTTTTATACTAACATTGGACTCTATCCGTTTTTCAAATGAAATTAAGCTTAATTGAGCTTCGGATTTAAAATTAAAATCTATAGCAATTTTATCATAGCTATCTGGTAAAGCATTTTCCTCATAGACGACACTTGGATAAAATCTAGAATCATCACTATACTCTTGATATTTATGTACTTCAACATCTTTCAACTTGTTAAAGACATTATTTCCTAGATAGGTTTTCTCCGTTTCTTGGTAAATCTCATCAAAAATGTTTTTAGGTTGACGCACAAAAAAGTAAAAACAGGATGATATGATAATCACGAATAAGGCTACTAAACCGAGTGTTTTCTTCATTAACTTTTCCTCCTAGTCTGCCACAGCCTCTAAACGATTTAAAAATGTGGATACTTCTGGGTATTTTTCCTCAATATACTCTTTAATAGATGCCTCACCCTTTCTCAGTATATCCGCAGGCGCTACCCCTGCATAAATCGTACCTTTGACCTGTTTCCAATCCTTATTTTTCAAGAATTCTCTTTCTCTCTGAGAGGAGTCTTTTTGAAGGTCAGCATAGTAAGAAGTTATGGCTTGATCATAGGATTGCCCCTTCTGCATCCGGCCGATAAGGTTGACCGAGTCTAGGTCTGCCTTGTAGTCATCTTCTCCAATGCTTGGCTTCATATCGTTTGCATTAAAGGTCGTATCTCCCTCCCAGCCTGAAAGGTCCTTGACACGCTCTCTACCGCCATAGAGATCGTCTAACTGAACTTGATTAGGATTAAGGTGAGTCGCCATAGTGATGGACTGGTGGGTAAAGTCTGCATGGCCTGTCACCAATTCTCCCACTGGGTTTCAACCTTGACATCACCATAGTTGCTTGGCGAGTACTTACTGTCATAAATCGAGCACCAGTCCTTCAAGACTTTCTGGTTGACGATTTCGTCGTAGTCTTTGTCTAAATCTTCTTTGGAAATATTATTTTTTCTTAAATATTCTCTTACTTTTTCTTCATCATCAATAAATTGACCTGGTTTCCTCGGCTCTTCAAAAATCGCAAGTTTCTTTTTGAGTACTTTCTTTTGCATATTATAGTGTGCTGAATACCATAGGGTAATATTCGAATTAGTCTTTCTTTCAAAACGAATTGACATCCCTTTAATTCCTGAACCAAAATTAAAGTTAATGGTTATATCACTATAGCCTTTGGGAAGAGTTTCATACTTTCCAAAAGGAGTATAAGATATATTTGGGTCATCACTTGGCCAACCTGGACTGATTTTAAACCCATCTATGTTTCTTAAAATATTATTTGTATGATAGGTCTTCTCTGTCTCCTGGTAGATTTCATCAAAAATGTTGTTAGGTTGTTTAGGAAAAAAGTAAAAATAAAATAATACAACTAGTAAGACTAAAGCTAATAAACTGAATATTTTCTTCATCATCATCCTCCTACTCCGCCACGGCTTCCAAGCGATTTAAAAATGTCGATACTTCTGGATAGTTACTTTTGATATATGCTTTAATAGCATCTTCTCCTTTTTCCATAACCTCTAACGGAAGGATACTAGCATAGATAGTACTTCTGACCTGTTTCCAATCTTTATTTTTCAAGAATTCTCTTTCTCTCAGAGTCGAATCCTTCTGAAGGTCAGCATAGTAGGAAGAGATAGCTTGGTCATAGGATTGCCCCTTCTGCATGCGGGCGATAAGGTTGACCGAGTCTAGGTCTGCCTTGTAGTCATCCTCACCAATACTTGGTTTTTTATCCGTAGCATTTTTAGTCGTGTCTCCTTCCCAGCCTGAAAGATCCTTGACACGCTCTCTACCGCCATAGACGTCAGATAACTGGAAGCTGCTAGGATTTAGATGAGTAGCCATAGTGATGGACTGGTGGGTAAAGTCTGCGTGACCTGCTCCATTGTTAGAATAAGCTCTCAGTTTACTATCCCAAAACGTATCAAAATCAATCTCAGTTCCATAAACTTTTTCAAATGATTTTTTATAAGAAGTGTAATAATTTGAGCCTGTTTCTTCATCAGCAGTCTTAATAGCATCGATACTTCCATATTTGCCCCCAGCCATCTCATGCTGCAATCTAAGATTATAAATCAATTTTTTGACATCTGTTTCTTCTTTGATTCCAAGTTCTTTAAAAATTTCAAAAAGTGGTTTTTCTACTGTTCTTGATTTTCCTGTAATCGAACTGCCAACAGTCACATTATAAAAATAAGTTTTCAAATGCCCCGCCGTTTCATTCCACTTAAATTCGTTATAATTTGCCGCACCAACGACTCGCAAAAAGATATAGTCACGGAACTCTTGGCT
>CAJNDC010000012.1:0-51252 GCA_905221415.1 bacterium | reverse complement strand
ATAGGTCAGAATGGTATCCAGTAGCTTATCATCTAAGCCTGTACGAGGAGGATCGACTATCAATGCATCCGCTCGGTAGCCATCTTGATACCAGCGTGGAATAATCTCTTCTGCTGTCCCCGCTTCATAATGGGTATTGTCAAATCCCATTTTTTTAGCATTTCGCTTGGCATCTTCTATGGCTTCCGGGATAATATCCATTCCTCTGAGACTCTTGACCTTCTTTGCGAAGGCAAATCCAATCGTACCAACACCACAATAAGCATCGATTAGATGGTCTTCTTTGCTGACATCCAGAGCCTTAATTGCTTCACTATAGAGAATTTCTGTCTGCTCAGGATTAAGCTGATAAAAAGCACGGGGTGAGAGAGAAAACTCATAGTCCAGTACTCCTTCTTGAATACTCTCTTGACCCCAGATAATTTCCGTCTTTTCACCATAGATTTCACTTGTTTTTGCTGTGTTTGTATTGACTGCAACCGTGACGACTTCTGGAAAATCTTTAACTAAGTCTTTTACCAGCTGGGTTAAATTAAGCTGACGATTCGTAACAATGATTATTTGAATTTGCCCCGTTTTTCTTGCTCTTCGTACCATGATGGTGCGAACGCCGAGCGTTTTTCTCTCATCGGTGATGGGGATTTGGTGGTAAGTAAGAAGTTCAGCTAGGCGATTCGCTATCACTTGGGTTTCCTTATCTTGTACCAAGCAGTCTTTTAACTCTACGAGATAATGAGAGTTTTGCGCATACAAACCTGCCTTGACCTGGTTTTTAAATTTTCGAGTCTGAAATTGCAACTTAGCACGGTAATACTTGGGTTCCTGCATTCCGATAGTTGGACGGATTTCATAGTTTTCATATCCTGCAGGAGCAAATTTTTTCAGGGCTTGGTGGAGCAAATCTGTTTTGAACTCTAACTGTTTATCATAGTGGAGGTGCATGATTTGGCAACCACCACATTCATTATAAATCGTACAAGCTGGCACGACTCGAAACTTAGACTTCTTATTAACCTTTAGTAATTTGGCTTCAACAAAGTTACGTTTAATGGAAGTAATTTGACAATAGATGTCTTCTCCTTTGAGGGCTCCAGGCACAAATACTAAAGTTTTTTGGTAAAATCCGATTCCCTCGCCATTGATGCCCATCCGCTTGATTTTTAAAGGTATTTTTTGTTTGACTTTTAGATTCATAAGTCTATTATACCACGTAGTTTCTCAATGGTTAAGAATATGTTACAATAAAACCATGAATACAAAGACATCTCATTTTTCCCCATTGGATTTTCCTGAGCAATTACGAACTTATATAGAGGGAGCAACCCTTTCTGACAGCTCTTCTCATTCAGGCGCAACGGTTCTCTATCTTGATTCAGGTTACTATTTGAAAATCGATCAAAAGAGAAGATTAGAGCGAGAAGCTGCCATTGCAAGGTGGTTTGAAACTAAAGGACTGGGAACTCCAGTTATCAACTACTTATCTACAGATAAAGACTACCTTTTAACAAAAGAAGCGCCTGGCAAAGATGCCCTTGCCTTTCTGGATCAGCCAGAAACAATTTGCCGAACCATGGCACATGCCCTTAAAAAACTTCACAACTTACACCCACACAATTTTCCATCAGAAAATCATTTACAAACCTATAAAGATAGAGCTTTGAAAAACTATGAAAAAGGCGAGTTCTATGCCAAGGCCCTCCTACCCCAATTTCAGATTAATAGTCGCGAAGAGGCCTTCCAACTCATCCAAGAACAAGGACACCTTTTAAAGACTGATGCCTTTATTCACGGTGATGCCTGTCTACCAAACTTTATTCTAAAAGATGCTAGCCGTTTCTCTTGCTTTATTGATCTAGGTTTGGCTGATTTTAGTGATCGTCATATCGATCTCTTTTGGGCAGTTTGGTCTCTAAACTATAACCTAGATAACCCTAAATACGCTGAACTGTTTCTTGACTATTACGGCAGAGAAGAGGTCGACACAAACAAACTTCGACTCGTTGCTGCCTTTGAAGCATTTGGATAAAAGGTAAACTATGAAAATCACAAAACTTGAAAAGAAAAAACGCCTCTACCTGATGGAGCTAGATCATCAGCAAACCTCTTATATCACTGAAGATACCATTGTCCGTTTTATGCTGTCTCGAGATAAGGTCATTAGCAAAGAGGAACTGACCGAGATTCAGGTTTTTGCCCAGTTTTCTTATGGTAAGAACCTCGCTCTCTACCATTTATCCTTCAAGGCTCGTACTGAAAAAGAAGTCAGAGACTATTTAGTTAAATATGAGATTGATGAAAAAACCATCCCACAAGTCATTCAAGCCCTCAAGGAGGAAAATTGGATTAATGATCGTCAGTATGCCTACTCTATCATCAACTCAAATCAACTTTCTGGAGACAAGGGACCTTATGTACTGACTCAGAAATTAACTCAAAAGGGGATTGCTAAATCAACTATTGAAGATATTCAAAAGGATTTTGATTTTACAGAAGTTGCTCAACGTATTGCAGAGAAACTGCTTAAAAAATACGCTGGAAAACTTCCCGCTCGTGCCTTGCAGGATAAGATTATTCAAAGCTTGACCAACAAAGGCTTCTCCTATGCTGATGCTAAAAGTGCATTTGATAACTTGGACAGTCAAGTAGACCAAGAAACGACTCAGGAACTCATTTTTAAAGAGCTAGATAAACAATATGCTAAATATGCTCGAAAGTATGAAGGATACGAACTAAAGCAACGTTTGACCCAAGTTTTAGCTCGGAAAGGCTATGATTTTTCGGATATAGCCAGCGCTCTCAGAGAATATCTTTAACATTTTCGTGTAAAATTCAAAAAAATTAGACCGATTTATGATATAATAGTAAACGATAAACTTATAAATTGTAGAAAGTTGGTTAGTTATGAAACTTCCAAAAGAAGGCGACTTTATTACAATTCAAAGTTATAAGCATGATGGGAGTCTTCACCGTACTTGGCGGGACACCATGGTACTAAAAACAACAGAGAACGCCATTATCGGCGTCAACGACCACACACTTGTTACCGAAAGTGACGGTCGTCGTTGGGTGACTCGAGAACCGGCTATTGTTTACTTTCACAAAAAATATTGGTTTAATATCATTGCTATGATTCGCGATAATGGGATTTCCTACTATTGCAATATGGCCAGCCCCTACTATCTAGATGAGGAAGCCCTGAAATACATTGATTATGATTTGGATGTCAAGGTCTTCACTGATGGTGAAAAGCGTCTCTTGGACGTTGAAGAGTATGAGCGTCATAAACGCAAAATGAAGTATTCTGATGATTTAGACTATATTTTGAAAGAGCATGTTAAAATCCTTGTTGATTGGATCAACAATGGACGCGGTCCTTTCTCAGAGGCCTATGTCAACATTTGGTACAAACGCTACATAGAACTAAAGAATCGGTAAAGTTGTCGAACCGGGGTGAGAGCCCTGGTTTTTTTATTTGAAAAACCCAGCCTGGAAGCTGAGTTAATTGCTATATATCTAATTTAGTGACGGTAAACTTGATATGGGAATAATCTTTTTCAACATCCTTATCCAGCAAGAAAGCTGTGGCATCCTTCTTAATCTGAACAAGGTCAATGTTCTGAGCTTGAGCTGCATAGACGCATCCACAATAACATTGACGATAGATATCATACTCCCCGCACATCTCTACCGAGCGCTTATAACCTTGATTTTTCTTGAAATCACTTGGAAGATAGTGGGTGGTATAAATCTTTTGCACATCGATTCCGATGCTGTTGATGGTTTGAGAATTCTTATGAGGACTGATGGTCAAAGCTGAACCAAAGTAGTCAAAGCCCAAGTCCATAGCTACCTGTGCTGTTTTGTCCAAACGGTAGTCAAAACAAACCTTGCAACGGTCACCACCTTCGGGTTCTTCTTCCAGTCCTCTGACCAACTTCCGGTATTCATTTGGTTCGTAGGGAGCTTCTAGATACTGGACCGTATTCCCTGTTCGCTCATTGAAATCACTGACAAATTTCTTGGTAACATAGGCGCGCTTGTGGTATTCTGCCTTGGGATGGATATTGGAGTTGGCAAAATAGATAGTCACATCAGCGTATTTGGTCAGGTATTCTAGGGTGTAGGTACTACAAGGAGCACAGCAAACATGCATAAGAATAGTTGGACGTTCCTCATTTTTTTCCCAAACCTGAACCATTTTCTGCATAACACGGTCATAATTAATCTTCTGATTGGGATTCATCTTGCTCAGAATTTCTTCTACATCGATCATGTTCTTCTCCTTTTACTATTAGTTATTTTACCATATATCACCAACCAGCTCAAATCTATTTTTGAAACGGAGACTAAAAAAGGAGGGATACCTATCCCCTCCTTTTGTGTTTTTTATGAATTGCTTAGTATAAACAGCTTACATCATCCCACCCATCATGCTTGGATCCATGGTTGGAGCTGGGGCTGCTGGTTCTGGTTTATTGGCCACGACTGCTTCTGTTGTTAAAATCAAGCTAGCTACAGATGCTGCATTTTGAAGGGCAGAACGGCTAACCTTAACTGGGTCGATGATTCCTTCTTCAATCATGTTGACCCATTCGCCAGTTGCTGCGTTGAAGCCTGTACCAACTTCAGCATTTTTCAAACGGTCAATAACAATAGAACCTTCGAATCCTGCATTGTGGGCGATTTGACGAACAGGTTCTTCCAAAGCACGGAGAACAATATTTCGGCCTGTTGCTTCGTCTCCTGTCAATTCCAAACCAGCCACTGCTGGAATGACATTGGCAAGAGCTGTTCCACCACCAGCAACAATTCCTTCTTCAACGGCTGCACGAGTAGCGTTGAGGGCATCTTCGATGCGGAGTTTCATTTCTTTCAACTCAGTTTCAGTTGCAGCTCCGACCTTGATGACTGCGACACCACCTGACAATTTTGCCAAGCGTTCTTGGAGTTTTTCACGGTCAAACTCTGAAGTTGTGGTTTCGATTTGTGACTTGATAACAGCAACACGGTGGGAAATGGCTTCAGGATTTCCAGCACCTTCTACGATAACCGTGCTGTCTTTGTCCACAGTCACTCTAGCAGCTTGACCAAGCGCCTCAATCGTCGCGTCTTTCAACTCAAGACCAAGATCTTCTGTAATAACAGTTCCACCTGTCAAAATAGCGATATCTTCCAGCATAGCTTTGCGACGATCACCAAAGCCAGGTGCCTTCACTGCGACCACGTTGAAGGTCCCACGAATCTTGTTCAAAACAAGGGTTGGAAGAGCTTCGCCATCCACATCGTCTGCAATAATCAAGAGTGGACGATTGCTTTGGAGAATGCTTTCCAAAAGTGGCAAGATTTCTTGGATATTGGAAATTTTCTTGTCAGTAATCAAGATGTATGGATTTTCAAGGTCAGCCACCATTTTTTCGCTATCTGTCACCATGTACTGTGAAAGGTAACCACGATCAAACTGCATTCCTTCCACGACTTCAAGTTCTGTTTCCATACCACGTGACTCTTCAATAGTGATGACACCATCATTACCAACTTTTTCCATGGCTTCAGAGATGTACTCGCCGACTTTCTCAGAACGAGAAGATACGGCAGCAACCTGAGCGATGGCTTCTTTGTTGGCAACTGGAATGGCATTGTTTTTCAAGGTTTCTACAGCTGCGGCAACCGCTGCTTCAATCCCACGACGGATACCGATTGGGTTGGCACCCGCAGTGACGTTTTTGATTCCTTCGCGGACGATCGCTTGAGTCAAGACTGTTGCAGTTGTCGTTCCGTCACCTGCGATATCGTTGGTCTTTGAAGCCACTTCTGATACCAATTTGGCACCCATGTTTTCAAAATGATCTTCCAATTCGATTTCTTTGGCAATGGTCACACCGTCATTAGTAATCAATGGTGAGCCAAATGATTTTTCCAACACAACATTACGACCTTTTGGTCCTAAGGTTACTTTAACAGTGTCTGCTAGGATATCGACACCACGGACCATCGCTGAACGAGCATCAGATGAAAATTTAATTTCTTTTGACATACTTACTTTCTCCTTCTATTCTTCAATGATAGCCAAGATGTTAGCTTCGCCAACGATGATGTACTTTTCATCTCCATCTTTTACATCAAGACCTGCGTGGGCTTCAACTAAGACACGGTCTCCAGGCTTAACGCTTGGAGCAACCAAGTCATCGTTCAAGGTACGAATACCTTGTCCGGTAGCTACAACTTGGGCTGTTTTTGTTTTTTCTTGGGCTGTTCCTGCAAGAACAAAGCCTCCAACAGTTTGTTCTTTTTCTTCGAGTTTCAAGACCACACGGTCTCCTAATGGTTTCAACATCTGTTTTCCTCCATGATGAAATACATATTATTAGCACTCTTTATATCTGAGTGCTAATTTATAGTTCTATTGTATCACTTGGTCAGAAATAGTCAAGAAAAAAGTCTGACTTTCTCAAGATAAAAAGCCTGAGACCAACTCAGACTTTTCAATGCTTAAAATGGCAATTCTTCCTCTTCCAAGACCAAATCTGCTAAATCCTGTCCTGCGTTATTTTCACGCATAGCACGTTGGGCGCGGCTTTCCAAAAGTTGGAATCCTGTGGCAAGGACTTCAGTCACATAGTTCATCTGGCCATTTTTCTCGAAGCGACGGGTACGAAGTTCTCCATCCACAGAGATAAGACTACCTTTAGTTGCGTAACTTGCCAAGGTTTCTGCTAACCTGCCCCATAGTACCATATTGACAAAGTCAGCTTCACGTTCCCCATTTTGGTCTTTGTAACGACGATTCACAGCAATGGTAGCTCGCGCAACTGACTTGTCATTGTTGGTTTTGTGCAATTCTGGTGTAGACGTCAAGCGTCCGATTAAGATAACTTTATTATACATATTTTCTTCCTCCTACTTATCTATTCGCAGGAAATCAAAAAAAATTACAGAAATGTGTAACTTTTCAAGGAAAATTTTTTACTTTTTATGAACCATAAATCCAGTCGCCTGTTGATTGGCCATAATGGTCATATCTGTAATCTGCACACGACGGGGTTGGCTGGTCACATAAACTACTGTGTCTGCGATGTCTTGTGCCTGCAAGGCTTCAATTCCCTGATAAACTGTCGCAGCCCGCTCTTTGTCACCATGAAAACGTACTGTAGAAAAATCTGTTTCAACAATCCCCGGTTGAATGGTTGTCACCTTGATGTCTGTTGCGATGGTATCAATTCGCAGTCCATCTGAAAAAGTCTTAACCGCAACCTTGGTGGCTGAATAAACAGCGGCACCAGCATAGGCATAGATTCCTGCGGTCGATCCCATGTTGATAATATGGCCTTGATTGGCTTTTACCATAGAAGGCAAGAAACAGCGAGTGACTGCCATCAAACCCTTGACATTGGTATCCAACATGATCAGCATATCCAACTCTTCATAGTCTTGATAGGGAGCCAAGCCAAGAGCTAGTCCAGCGTTATTGACCAAGATATCAATCTGACCTATCGTTTCTAGAATATCGGAACAGACGGTCTTCACCATGGCCATATCCGTCACATCTAGTGAAAAAGTCCAAACTGTTTGATTTGGAAAGACTTCTGCAAACTCCGACTTAAGAGTCTCTAGTCTGTCTGTCCGTCGCCCTGTTAGAACGACATTCTCCCCCTGCTCCAGATAAGCACGCGCAATCGCTTCACCGATTCCTGAGGTCGCTCCTGTAATCACTACATTTTTCGCCATCTTATCCCCCTCTATCTGGTCTATCAAATACCGACAATTTCCTAGGCAGTCCAGTGTTTGGCTGGGTCGAATAGAGTTCCAACAACTTGGTCTTCTGACAATTCAATAACCCCACGTTTTTGCGGAGCATTTGGCAAATGTAACTCACGAGGACTGCACATCATGCCAAAACTCTTTTCACCACGAAGTTCACCTGGGAAAATGAGATTGCCTTTGGGCATCATAGCACCAGGAAGAGCTACAATGGTTTTCAAGCCAAGACGCGCATTAGGAGCACCTGCAACGATTTGTACTATCTTGTCACTTGCGACTGCAACTTGACAGATATTAAGGTGGTCGCTATCTGGGTGTGCTACCATCTCGACAATCTCACCAACAACAAACTTAGGTTCTTTGTCATTGATAATCTCTTCTGTAAATCCTTCCGCCTGCAACTCTTGGTTTAAACGAGCGACTTGCTCATCTGATAAAAAGACTTGACCACGCTCTGCAATTTCAAACAAACTTGAAACTTCGAAAATATTCCAAGCCACTGTTTCTCCATTTTCTTTGAGGAAAACACGGGCTACCTTGCCTTTGCGCTCCACGTCCAACTTGGCATCTCCGCTGTTTTTCACGATGATCATAAGGACATCGCCGACATGCTCTTTATTATATGTAAAAATCATTGTTTCCTTTTTCTCCTATTTCAGTCCTGCTAAAAAGTCGTTAATTTGTTGCTTGCTTTTACGGTCACGATTGACAAAACGGCCGATTTCCTTGTCCTTTTCTAGCACAACAAGACTAGGAATGCCGTACACATCCCAGAGTTTGGCCAGATCCAGATACTGATCTCGGTCCACTCGAATAAAGGTGAACTCTGGATTGGTCTCCTCAATCTCTGACAAGGCTGGATAGATATAACGACAATCGCCACACCAGTCCGCCACAAAAAGGAAGACTTTCTTGCCATCTTTTTCTACTAAAGATGCCAATTCTTCTAAACTTGCTGGTTGTATCATAAGACTTCCTCCTCATAGACCAAATCTTCATTTTCATAGACAAAGGTATAATGACGGCCATCCTCGAAAATGACTCCTCCGACAAGTCGCTCTAGGCTACTTTCGTAGACTTGAACATAGAGAGTCGCAATCTCACCCATATCTGAGAAAAGTTCACGCACGATAGCGGTCAACTCTTCTTGAGTCTTCATGAGTTTGTGGTTATCTGCTGCTTTTTTAGCCCCTAAAGCAAGGGCACTTAGACCAGCCACAGTCAAGCCAGTCATCCATAACTTCTTAGCTTTCATACCATTCATTGTAACACAAAAAGGGCTCTAGGACAAATAGGGAAGCCGTATACGAGCAAGGAAAATCTCTTCCCTCAGTGAGTCTAATTCTTATTGCCAAGCGCCTGAGTTCCTGAATGAATTAAAAAACCTCTGAGATTGCTCTCAGAGATTAGAAGATAACTAGTTACTATTTTCAACTGCTGCAGTAACAAAGGCAGTGTAGAGTTCCTCTGGACGGTTTGGACGACTGGAAAGTTCAGGGTGATACTGACAAGCCACAAAGAATTTATTTTCAGGAATTTCTACAATTTCGACCAAACGATTGTCTGGAGAAACTCCTGAGAAGACAAAACCTGCCGCCTCAAACTGTTCACGAAAGGCGTTGTTAAACTCATAACGGTGACGGTGACGGCGTTGCACCACTTCTTGATTGTGATAAGCAGCCGCTGCCTTAGAACCTCGTTTCAACTTAGATGGATAAAGTCCCAAACGAAGGGTTCCACCCATATCCTCAACATCAACCTGGTCACGCATAATATCGATGATAGGGTATTTTGTATCTGGTGCAAGTTCTGCAGAATTGGCACCTTCAAGCCCTAAAACGTGACGAGCAAACTCGATACAAGTCAACTGCATTCCCAAGCAGACTCCCAACATTGGAATATCATTCTCACGCGCATAACGGATGGCTTGGATTTTCCCTTCCGTACCACGTTGACCGAAACCGCCTGGTACGATGATTCCGTCCGCATCAGACAAAATCTCTGCTACATTCTCTGCTGTCACATCATTGGCATTGATCCAATTAATCTTCACTTCTGCATCGTTGGCATACCCTGAGTGTTTCAAGGCTTCGACCACTGAGATGTAGGCATCTTGTAACTCCACATACTTACCAACGAGGGAAATCTTGACTTGTTTCTTGAGGTTCATGACCTTGTCCACCATGGCTGACCACTCTGTCATATCCGCTGCTGGTGCATCTAATTTCAAATGATCACAAACAATTTGGTCCATGCCTTGTGCCTGCAAATTCAATGGAATTTGGTAAAGGTGTTCGACATCCAAAGACTCGATAACGGCTTCTGGAGCTACGTCACAAAACTGAGCTAGTTTATTTTTAATTCCCTGACCAACTGGTTTCTCCGTACGAATGACCAACATATTTGGCTGGATTCCCAAACCACGCAATTCTTTTACAGAATGTTGAGTTGGCTTGGTCTTCATCTCACCAGCAGCCTTCAGATAAGGAAGCAAGGTTGTATGGATATACATAACATTATCTGCACCCACATCTGCCTTCATCTGACGAAGGGCCTCTAGAAATGGCAAGGACTCGATATCCCCAACGGTTCCACCAACCTCTGTGATAATGACATCCGAATCAGTCGTTACAGCAGCACGCTTGATTTTTTCTTTCAAAGCATCTGTGATATGAGGAATGACTTGAACAGTTGCGCCAAGGTATTCGCCACGGCGTTCTTTACGAAGAACTTCACTGTAGATTTTACCAGTTGTCACATTGGAATATTTATTGAGATTGATATCGATGAAACGTTCATAGTGACCCAAGTCCAAATCTGTCTCAGCCCCATCATCTGTCACAAAAACTTCTCCGTGCTGGTAAGGACTCATGGTTCCCGGATCAATATTGATATAAGGATCAAATTTTTGAATGGTTACTTTGAGACCACGATTTTTCAAGAGACGACCCAGACTTGCTGCGACAATCCCTTTCCCAATAGACGATACCACACCACCAGTTACAAAAATATATTTCGTAGACATAGATTCCTCTTTCTAAAATGCTCAAGGCCTTGTTAACTACGAGGGGAGATTGAAAACAAGACCCTTATGAATAACGACTCTTCAAGAAAACTTCCTGAAAAACAAAAATAGCTCCCTAGTAACTAGGGAGCCCCGACCTCTAAAAGAGGTGCCCGAACAATATAATACCTCAAAGCAGAACATTTGTCAACCCAAATTGGTAAACGATGAAAAAAGGAGATTGTTTTCAGAAAACCGACTAAAAATCCACATCCAAACGGATGATCTGCTCAAGGAACAAAAAAGGAGATCAGGCGATCTCCTCTGTGAAGTCTTCTACTCTTCTTCACTTGTTTCAGCGTCATCGTCAGAAAATTCGTCGTCTTCTTCGTTGAGATCCACGTCTTCACCCAAGTCATCAGGGGCGATTTCGTTGATTTCTGCATCGTAAGCTTCCACTTCATTTTTCTCATCATCTGGATTTTCATCATCATATGAAAGAGCTGGGTCTGCTTCGTATGCATCTTCGTCTTCTGGATCATCCGCATTGTAGTCAATGGCATCTGAATCACCATCCATAAAGGCATTGACACGTTTTTTCTTAGCTTTTGGTGCTACTTCATCGTCGTCACTTTCTTCAAGAGCGATGATTTCTTCGTCGATTTCGTCTACACCATACCATGAACGAAGGCCCCATTTGTTGTCCCCAAGTGAGATGAAGCTACCGTCAAAGTTCAACTCTGTGTAGAACAAAGGCAAAGCTTCGCGGATATCGCTGTTTGATGTTCCAAGGTAGTTTTGAATTTCGTTTACAAGATCGCTAAAATGCATCTCATGATCGCGACCACGAAGTTCCAAGATAGCACGCGCTACCTCAATCATAGATAGTTCACTTTTTTCTTGCCCAGCAAATACTTCTAATTCCAAAGCGTTTCTCCTCATTTTTACTACTATCGCCAGAGCAGACAGACTCTGACCTCATTTTATCATGTACTCTTTATTGTACGATAATTTTGTGGAATAGTCAAAGGTTAAATGGGAGAAAGTGACAAGACTTTTTATTTCTTTGCTACCCAGCCGATGGTGTTGATGGGGGGCTTGGTGCGGGCGAGAATTGACTGAGTTTTTTATGTGGTAAGATGATTTCTAAAATATCGAACCTTTATAACGTGAAACTATACCAACTAAGATTGCTTTCAGCATTCCAGATTGAAGAAAAAGTTCATTTTAGACAATTTTCTTCAATCTTTTTCTTTTACTAGAGAAAGTTCAAAAATCTTAAAAATAACATTACATCAACACTTTTTAACATTTTATCAGATCAAAAACTTTGTGAATTCACCAATTCACAAAAATTATTTATACAACTATAAATATGGTCTCTATATTTTTCTATATCAGCCACTGTCAAGTTTTTACCATTCTCTTCAAAAGAAATATTTCCATGTGCTAAACTATTTCTCATATCTTTAATAGACTTTAACGATCCACCGTAATCTGAAAACTGTGATTCCTCAAAAGGTACTCCATGTTTATATAAGATTTCCTTGATAGTTCGTACATCAGCATTCCCAGATAAGGAAAAATCTTTCTCAAAATCTAATGAGATAAAAAATTCTTGATTAATAGAATTTTCAATCATTTCAAATACATCCGAAACAATAGTATTCTCTTTTATATCTTTAACCTTACTTGAAATCCACAATTTTCTTAATTCTAAAATCACTTCAGAGTATGAACAGGTTGATGTATTAAATTTGTTATAGAAATCACTCATAGTTTTCCTAACAGCAGCTTCCACATAATTGTATAGCATAATTACGACATTTGATTTCATAGCTTTAAAAATAGCTTCTGCTTCATTATGTTGAACAATCTCAACTTTAAAGCTATAGCAGTCATCAAAAGGAACTCCAACAAACGTTCGTTCAATACTCTTTAAAAAAACAATAAAACGATCTACCTCAATTTTTAAATTATCCATATTAATCACTCTGAAGCGAAATTCCCTGTCAATAGGAAATTTTTAACCCCATAAATTCGATCTATAACTTTACTTCTGTTATTTGCTGCATCTGTTGTTGTCCATCTCACAAAGTCATCACTAGATAACATATCTATAATTTTATCTCTGGTAATAGCCTTCTCTAACTCAGGATTATCTCTTAAAGCAAGATTAACACCTATCGCTATAGCCTCAAATCTAACACGAGGTGTTTGATTTCTATCTTCTTTTTGAAATCCTCTATCAAAATATTTCTGAACGAATTGCATCGTCTTGTTAAACTCTGCTTTGAAATGTTCTTCTTTGATTTCATCCCAAGATTCACCTTCTTTTGCAATGTAACGATCAACAAAATTTGTCACATGACCATCATATGATTCCAAATCATTACTATATGCAAAAAAACGACTAATTAATTCAATATCCATTTTCCTATTAATTGCACTTGTTGAAAGGTTTGTATTTTCTATAAATATCGGATCACTCTTAAGTTCTTTTATAAGTCTCATGAGAGGATTATCACTTTCTCTCCCTGCTCTAACTTCGCTTGAATTTGCACGAAGAGAACTTGTATTTAATCTATCAAACAAATCTTTACGAACTTCATTTGGGGTAGACTCTTTTAAAACAATAATTCTTAATGATTTAGCTCTTAGCCTATTTTTTTCTGAATTTGGTAAATCTTCAAAAGAACAATTATTCAGCTTAGTAAGTTTTTTAAGCTGTTCCAACTCAAAATCATCATTTAAAAATTCAGTGAGTGTTGAAATTCGTTGTAAACCATCAATAATTTCTAATTTACCTTCAGGAGTATCAGCTAAAAAAATTAGAGGAATAGGATAATCTAAAATCAAGGATTCAATAAATCGTGATTTGTACAAAAGACTCCAAAGCGATTCTTCACGTTGATAATCCGGCGTAAATATTCTTGAATCATTTTCGTATAGCGAAACAATAAATTCAACAGGATAATCTCGTGTATCATAATTCAAATCGTTTTTTAGTTCTAAAATTTGTCTTTCAATTTCTATTTTATTTTCTTCATTAAATAAATCAAGTTGCTTTTTCATAGTACACTTCCAAATGTTTCTTTATACTTACTCCAATCACTTCACCTAACTTTGGAGGCACAGCATTGCCAATTTGCATTGCGATCCTCTGAGTGGAGAATGAGTCTACATCATTGATAAATTGATAAGTTCTTGGAAAACTTTGTAAAATAGCTCCTTCCCTAAGACTAAGCGCTCTGTCTTGTTCTGGATGTCCAAATCTACCATTTCCATAACCTGGGAATTGAGTTGTTATTGTAGAGGATGGTTTATCCCACTCTAACCTACCATATACAGAACCATAAGTTGCACCACTCTCTTTTTTAAAACATTCTGGTAATAAAGAATCATCCCAGTCTCTCCATGTCCCTCCTGGTTTAGAACTACGAATTCGACTTAAATTAATATCAGATAGGTTTCGAGCTGTATGCAACAAATCTAAAGGATCAGTCTCACCAGCATTTAACTTTGGCAAATCTCCTATCGCCTGTCTAACAGTCGGGTAATCCTTTGTGCCCAACTCTTCCATAAAGGAAATTTCTCCAAATTTAGATGCTAAAAGTAATAAACGTTTTCTATTTTGGGGAATGCCATAAGCAGGGGCAAAAGCAATCTTCCAATTTACTTTATATCCTTCAGTTTCGAGTAATACTAAAAAATTTTTAAAGACAGTTTCTTTAGCTAATTGTGGTACATTTTCCATTGAAACAATATCTGGCTTTACCAATTTAACTTGCTTTCCAAAGTAGTCTAGTAAATCCATCTTTTGAATTGTATTTTTATTATTTCTATATTTGTGACTATATGTCGAAAAGGGTTGGCAAGGAGCACATCCAATCAGTACTTTTATGTCAGTATTTGATGGATATAATCCTAATATTTCATCGTCTTCAATTTCCTTAACATCTTTTAAAATAAATTTAGCATTATTGTTGTGCTCGTAAGCAAATTTGCTTTTTTCATCAATATCATAACCAGCAACAACATTGATACCCGCCTGCTGAATACCATACGTTAGACCGCCTACACCACAAAATAAATCAACTGCATTTATTTTCATACCGGCCTCCTATTGCTTTTTGTTTCATCATTATATTCTACCATAAATCAACTAAAAAAGCAGTTCTGATATTAGCTTAATTTATCAGAATCTGCTTAATGTTTATTTATTTCACCAACTTCTTCATCTCATCAATACGTGCGACGGTCGCGTCGTATTTAGCTTGGTAGTCGGCTTGTTTGTCGCGTTCTTTTTGGACGACTTCTGGTTTGGCATTGGCTACGAAGCGTTCGTTAGAGAGCTTCTTGCCGACCATATCCAGTTCTTTTTGCCATTTAGCTAGTTCCTTGTCGAGACGAGCCAATTCTTCTTCGACATTGAGGAGGTCTGCCAGTGGCAAGTAGATTTCTGCTCCAGTGATGACGCTTGACATAGCGAGTTCAGGCGCAGGGATGGTTGATGCGATTTCCAAGTGTTCTGGATTTGTGAAGCGTTTGATGTAGTTGACATTGCTGTTAAAGAAGGCTTCCAAGTCGCTATCGCTTGTCTTCACAAGGATGGTGATTGGTTTACTTGGTGCAACGTTTACTTCCGCACGCGCATTCCGAACGGCACGGATCAAGTCTTTGAGGCTTTCGACACCCGTGTGAGCTGCAAGGTCTTCAAAGGCTGGGTTAACAGTTGGGTATTCCGCTGTGACGATAGAGCCTTCTGAGATTTGTCCAAAGATTTCCTCTGTCACGAATGGCATGATTGGGTGAAGGAGACGTAGGATCTTGTCCAAAGTGTAAAGGAGAACAGAACGTGTGATGACTTTCTCTTCTTCGTTATCGCTATAAAGGACTTCCTTGGTCAACTCAACGTACCAGTCCGCAAACTCGTCCCAGATGAAGTTGTAGAGGATGTGACCAGCCACACCAAACTCAAATTTATCAAAGTTTTCAGTAACTTTGCCGATCGTTTCATTGAGGTTGTGGAGAATCCAGCGGTCAGTGACATTTCCAGCTTCCTTGTTGGCCACTTTTTCCACATTGGCAGTCGCTTGCTCAAGAGTCAAGCCTTCATTGTTCATGAGGATGTAACGAGAGATGTTCCAAATCTTGTTAATGAAGTTCCATGAAGCATCCATTTTCTCGTAAGAGAAGCGCACGTCTTGACCAGGTGCAGAACCGTTTGAAAGGAACCAACGAAGGGCATCGGCACCGTATTTCTCGATGACATCCATTGGGTCAATCCCGTTACCGAGAGATTTAGACATCTTGCGTCCTTGCTCGTCACGGATGAGACCGTGGATAAGCACGTTTTGGAATGGCTGACGGCCAGTGAATTCCAATGATTGGAAGATCATACGAGACACCCAGAAGAAGATGATGTCGTAACCTGTTACCAAGGTTGAGGTTGGGAAGTAACGTTTGAAGTCTTCTGAGTCGACATCCGGCCAGCCCATAGTAGAGAATGGCCAGAGGGCAGAACTGAACCACGTATCTAAGACGTCTTCGTCCTGAGTCCATCCGTCACCTTCTGGTGCTTCTTCACCGACGTACATTTCACCCTCAGCATTGTACCAAGCAGGGATTTGGTGACCCCACCAAAGCTGACGAGAGATTACCCAGTCGTGGACATTTTCCATCCATTGGAGGAAGGTATCGTTGAAACGAGGGGGGTAGAATTCTACATTATCATCAGTATCTTGGTTGGCAATGGCATTCTTAGCCAACTGGTCCATCTTGACGAACCATTGCGTAGACAAGCGTGGTTCAACCACCACACCTGTACGCTCTGAGTGACCAACACTGTGGACACGTTTTTCGATTTTAACAAGGGCACCGATTTCTTCCAACTTATCAACGACTGCCTTACGAGCTTCAAAGCGGTCCATGCCTGCAAATTCGAAGGCCAAATCGTTCATAGTTCCATCATCGTTCATGACGTTGACTTGTGGCAACTTGTGGCGTTGACCAACCAAGAAGTCGTTTGGATCGTGGGCAGGCGTGATTTTCACGACACCTGTACCAAACTCAGGATCTGCGTGTTCGTCCCCAACGATTGGGATCAATTTATTAGCGATTGGAAGGATGACGTTTTTACCAATCAAGTCCTTGTAGCGTGGGTCAGCTGGATTGACCGCAACGGCAACGTCCCCAAACATGGTCTCAGGACGAGTGGTCGCAACTTCAAGGGCGCGTGAACCATCTTCCAGCATGTAGTTCATGTGGTAGAAAGCACCTTCGACGTCCTTATGGATCACCTCAATATCAGAAAGGGCTGTGCGAGCTGCTGGGTCCCAGTTGATAATAAACTCACCACGGTAGATCCAGCCTTTCTTGTAAAGGTCCACGAAAACCTTACGAACCGCTTTTGACAAACCTTCATCAAGGGTGAAACGCTCACGAGAGTAGTCTACAGAGAGTCCCATCTTGCCCCATTGTTCCTTGATGGTAGTGGCATATTCGTCTTTCCATTCCCAAACTTTCTCTAGGAATCTCTCACGACCGAGGTCATAACGGCTAATACCCTCACCACGCAAGCGCTCCTCAACCTTAGCCTGAGTCGCAATCCCAGCGTGGTCCATCCCTGGAAGCCAAAGGGTATCAAAGCCTTGCATCCGTTTTTGACGGATGATGATATCCTGAAGAGTTGTATCCCAAGCGTGACCAAGGTGGAGTTTACCAGTCACGTTTGGTGGTGGAATGACGATCGAATAAGGCTTAGCCTTTTGATCGCCTGAAGGCTTGAAAACATCCGCATCAAGCCATTTTTGGTAACGACCAGCCTCAACCTCGGCTGGATTGTATTTAGGTGAAAGTTCTTTAGACATGTGTTTGTCCTTTCTCTATTGTATTCATTTTATTTTGAATCTGCTTGGCAACTTCTTCTGCAGACAGATTCGTATTATTTATTTTAAAGTAGTGGTGCAACTCATTCGGTTGATGTTGAGAATTTAATTGAAGTGTTTCAGCAGTCTCCAAAATTTCTCTTTCAGATACCTCAATATGTCGTTTTAAGGGTTTATGCTTTAATCGATTCTCCGTTCGATTTCGACGTAAGCGCTCTTCAAGTGTCGTTTCCAACTCAACAAACAGAATCTCTTGATGATAATCATCCAACAAATCCTGAATTTGCTTCAAATACAGCAGCTGGTACTGATTTGAAAAATCAATTACGTCTGTTAAAATCACAGATCGCTGATTCCTAGCACTTGCTCCAAGGAAAGAAAAGGTAATTCCACGAACAAATTCCCACATTTCCTCTGTATAGTCCTGATAGATTTCTAGTGCAAAATCGATGGCTTGATGGTTATAAAAGAGGGTAGCATTTGTCTTTCGAGATAGTTCTTGCCCAATCGTCATTTTTCCTGAAGCTGGAGCGCCAATGATGAAAAGATGCATCAAATCACCTCCCACTCACTCCTCAGCAAGCCATATATCAGACTGTCACAACGATTTCCTTGGGCATCTTTACGGTCTCTTATACGAGCTTCATGAGTGAAGCCAAGCTTCTCAGCGACTCGTTGACTTTGGACATTATAGCCAAAACAAGTTAGTTCAATCTTGTGAAGGCCTAAATTTTTAAACCCTAGGTCAATCAAAGGACGCGCCGCTTCGGGCACATAACCTCGACCCCAATAGTCTGGGTGCAAGGTATAGCCAAGTTCTAGCACATCGTCTTCGTGCCGATGGTTGAAATCGACAGAACCAATGACCTTATCGGTTCCTTTAACGACAATTCCATAGCCAGCTGGGAGATTTTCCTTTTCATTGCGCTCTGGAAGAATGTGCTCCAGATAATAAATCTCATCGTCCAAGGTCTTGACGGGTGGAAAGCCTGCTGGATAGGCAACCTCTGGCAGACTAGCGTAGGCATGGATATCATCGGCATCAGCTACTGTACGGACTCGCAAGACAAGTCGCTCGGTCTCTATTCGTTCTGGTAATTCTGCTCTTGTCATCTTCCTCCCTCGCTTTCTACAAAAAATCGCCCCTGCCATCTATATGACAGGGACGAATGTGTTTATCCGCGGTACCACCCAATTTCGGGCAGACGCCCGCAGCTTTAGTCTTTAAAAGCAAAAAGACACTTTTATTTCAATTTTTCATCCATTAGCAACCAGTTTCGACACATTTGTGGACTTCTCAACACCGCCACTTTCTGTAAAATGTGGGACTCAAAACACCTCTAATGGCTTTATTTTAACAAGTTTTTGACGGAAAAGCAAGAGGCAAGAAAGATTACTTGAACTTGATGCCGTTTTCTTTTAATTTCTTGATGGTAGCTGGACCGATTCCTTTTAAGGCAAGGAGTTCTTTTTCTGTCCAATTTTTGAAATCAGTAGCAGACTTGATTCCTTCATCGTAGAAAGTCTTGGCACGGTCGACTGAAAGTCCACCTAGGTTGGCTGCGAATTCTTCTGCAGAGCTTGTAACCTTTTGAGCTTGCTCTTTAGTTGCTTCTACTGCTTGTTCCACTTTTTTAGAGACAACTTTTCCCGCTTCACTAGCAGATTTTTCTGCATGCTTCACAACTTTTTTTGTTTCTTCGACAACCTTGGTCACTGTAGTTGAAAATGCACCTGAACGGCGAAGGCTGTTTCTTAATTGTTTTTTACGTTGGAGTTTCTTTGACATGATAAAATCCTTTCAATAAAAAATCCCTGCTCTGACAAGGATTTAATAATGATATTTTATCAAGATTTCGGCGAAAAATCAAGATAGGATATTCATTTTAATAGTTTCGCTCACCAAACAAGCCCTCTGGCAAATCATGAAATCCCTTGCCTGCTTTGAAATTTTCAAACTTACCTAGCAAGAACTGATAAGCATCCAAGCGACTTTCGTAGCGAATCATGGCATCTTTGGCACGTTCGTCTTGATCTTCCTCGTAGACTTTTTGACTTTCCTTGTGCGCCATGTCGTTGATCATGATCTGGGTATTGACCCAGGCTTCAAATTCCTTCATAAATTCCTGTTCGTAACTCATTGATTCTCCTTATTCTAATCCACGGAAGTAGTCCGTATCAATCTCACGGTAGGGCTGGATATCCTGAACATACTCCAACACGCCTTGGAATTCTCCGTGCTCATCGTGTACCGCAGCATAGGTGATGTGGACAAATTTGCCTCGCGACTCTGACTTGAACCACATTTCATACTTGTCCTTTTTACCTTCACGAAGACCTTTCATAACAGCCTTCACCTTTTCTAGGTACTTAGGCGGATGGCAGAGTTCAACATTGCGCCCGACTTGGGACGGCGTCCGTTTGAAAATCATCTCATCAGCTGGCGCATTGTCATTGTAATACTGGAAAATATCGTCTTTATTGACAAAGGTGATCTCCATAGGAAGGTGATTGAGGATGAGGTTGGCCTGCTCGACCGAGAGATAGCCATTGCCAAAAGCCTGTTGACTATGGCGGTCCAGCACCGCTTCCTTTTCCTTAGGGGTAAAGGTAATGGTAAACTGGCCTTCTGGTGTATCGATAACTTGCTGAACTTGACCTTCAGCCGTATCTAGTGGCACAGGCTCCTCTGCGCTCTTTTCCTCAACGAAACTCTGACGTTCTGGCACCCATTTCTCTGACGGACGGATAATGGCATAGCCGTAGGCATCGCTCTCCTCCGCAATCTGAATCCAGTCATCCTGGGTGAAAGACTCAAGGAGAATCATGAGGAGGATGGACTCTTCCTTGAAAATCATACTTTCAAACTCTGTCGCAAAAGCTTCGAAATCTTCTTTTACAGTGTTAATCGACACTTCTGGTAGTGCCTTGGCTGTCGCTAGAGCTGTCTGAAAGAGTTCTCGGATCTGGTCATCCACTCCCCACATGACCTTAGGAGGTGAATCGTGACCATAACGCTCCATGATGGGGAAAAAGAGCTCTTCCTTGCGTTGGTAGTGGATGTCAAATTGCCCCAAAAGCCCCATTTGACGGACCAAGCCCTTGCGCATCTCCGCCAGCATTTCCTCGTCTTCCATAGACTCATAGGTATCTAACAGTCTCCGAATGCGAATCAAGGTAGCACGGAGAGCCAGATTTTCATCCTTGAAGACCCGAACTGGATGGCCAGGGTGTTCGGTGTCCTCTACTTCGACGCCCTTAACAGCGTTTTTAAAAAGATTGGCATGGACATCACAGAGCTCCATGACATCTTCAAAGGTGACACCTGAGTCTGAGTTCATCAGCTCGTGCTCCATGAGGGAAATCTCGATGGCTGAAACACCCGTAAAGGTCGCATCAAAACGCTCCTGAACTGACTCAGGAGAGGCACCATTGTGCAATTCTAACAAAATATCCCGTAGGATATGAATCCGTTCATCTGCCATTAGTCTAATCCAATCACTTCATAGCCGTTCGCTTCTAGCGTGCGGACAATCTTGTCCATAGGCGTTCCTTCAAGTTTAGAACCCTGCTTAAGCGATACTTTGCGACCGACTGTATTGCGCATCAAGGAATTAGCAAGTGGTTTAAAACCGAGCTCCACTAGGATTTCCAAAACTTCTGGGTGCTTGTCTACCACTTCTGCAACGGGTATTGACACATCGATGATATTGTCCATGACGACCTCCATTGTATGTTCTAATACTCAATGAAAATCAAAGAGCAAACTAGGAAGCTAGCCGCAGGCTGTACTTAAGTACGGCAAGGTGAAGCTGACGTGGTTTGAATTTGATTTTCGAAGAGTATAAAATGATTTTACTGCTTATATTATACCATATGGGAAGAGATTAAAAAACTAGCAGTGGAGTTCCTGCTAGTTTCTTTCATTTCAAGTTATTCCTTATCCTCTGGTTTTGCGAGCCACTGGGCTACATCCATCAACTTGTCAGCAAGCAGTACTTTCCCGAATCCTACTAGAGCATTGTCGTCTTTTTTCATGTTCTTCAGAACTTTGACGCTTTGCATCATGAAAAAGTAATTCCCGTAGGTCTTGGCTAGAATTTTAATGAACCCCATATTACCTTCCCTCGTCTAACTGCAGTTTCTAGCTGATTGCTATACCAGACTAGCTAGTTATTGATAAGAAATCATTTCATCTCACTCTTTCCAATTTCTATACTATCATACAAGCTGAGTTTTATAAAGCTTTTTAACAATTTTTTACTCTAGAAAGATTCCCCAGTATTTTTTATTGCCATTTCTCCACCAAAAAAGAGGGTGTCCCCTCTTGCTTAATTCTTATCCAGATTGCGTAGCATTTCGTCAATCTTGTTTCCATATTCAATGGATTCGTCTTTGACGAAGGTTAAATCTGGGATTTTGTACAATTTCAAATTGCGACCAAGTTCACGTTTGATCGTACCAGTTGCTTTTTCAAGCCCGATTTGAGCTTTTTGATTATCCGAAGCCAGGTTACTCAAAATGGTGTAGTAAACCTTGGCAACAGACAAGTCACCCAGCATCTGAACATCTGTAATGGTCACACCTTGGACACGCGGATCACGGACTTTCTTTTGCAAAATCTCATTGACTTCACGCTTGATTTCCATGCCCACACGATCCGTACGAAAATGATTTGCCATGATATTCCTTTCTCTACTTTGAACCAAAAGCTAGGCCAGCAGACCTAGCTATTTTTAAATTTATTGATTTTCAGTTCAAATTGAAACGAAGTTCAATTTGAACTTGTCTGCTTCTTTCGCTGTGGTGAAAGTGATGGAACCGATTTATCAGTCCCATCACAGGGGATTTTTGAGACACTAGGCTCAAAAATAAGCAATGAAACCATCGGTTTGCTTGCGTCCCTCACCACCTAAGAAAGGAGCAAAAATCTTAACGTTTGATTTCTTCCATGACATAGGCCTCAATCACATCATCAGTCTTGATATCATTGTAGCCATCAATCATCAATCCACCTTCACGACCGTTTGTAACTTCTTTGACGTCGTCTTTGTAGTGTTTCAAGCTTGCGAGTTCGCCGTCATAGATAACGACACCGTCACGGATAACACGAACTTTCGAGTCACGGGTAACCTTACCGTTGATAACCATGAATCCACCGATAGTTCCCACTTTAGATACCTTGAAGGTTTCACGGATAACTGCTTCACCGATAACTTTTTCTTCAAATTCTGGGTCAAGCATCCCTTTCATGGCTTCTTCCATCTCTTCGATAACCTTATAGATAATGCTGTGGAGACGGATTTCTACATCATCTTCTTCTGCTTGTTGACGAGCTTGTGGTGTAGGGCGCACGTTGAAACCGATGATAAAGGCATTTGAAGCTTCTGCAAGAGTCACATCAGATTCGTTGATGGCACCGACCGCTGAGTGAACGATGGTAACTTTGACACCTTCTACATCGATCTTTTGAAGCGAGGCAGAAAGGGCTTCAACTGAACCTTGTACGTCGGCCTTGATGATGACGTTAACAGACTTGAGCTCGCCTGCTTTAAGCGTATCAAAGAGGTTTTCAAGGCTGACACGTTGAGTTACTTGACGTTGCTTCATAAGAGCACGTTTCGCACGTTCTTCACCTGCTGCACGCGCAGATTTTTCATCTTCGTAAACGACAAAGTGGTCACCCGCCATTGGTGCTTCGTTCAAACCTGTGATAGATACTGGTGTTGATGGTCCAGCAACCTTGACACGACGACCAAGGTCATTGGTCATAGCACGGACACGACCGAAGGTATTTCCGACAACGATAGGGTCTTGCACATTCAGAGTACCTTGTTGCACAAGAAGAGTTGCGACCGCACCTTTCCCTTTATCCAAGCGAGCTTCGATAACCGTACCGATAGCACGCACTGTTGGGTCTGCCTTGAGTTCTTGAATTTCAGCCACAAGTAGGACCGTTTCCAAGAGTTCATCGATGTTTTGGTTGAATTTAGCCGAGATTTCGACAAACTCAGAATCACCACCCCAAGCTGTTGACATAACCCCATGCTCTGCCAATTCACCGATAACACGTTCTGGATTGGCACCTGGTTTATCAATCTTGTTCATAGCTACGATGATTGGAACGTTGGCCGCTTTTGAGTGGTTGATGGCTTCGATAGTCTGAGGCATAACCCCGTCATCGGCCGCCACGACCAAGATGGTAATATCGGTAACAGATGCACCACGCGCACGCATCGATGTAAAAGCCGCGTGTCCTGGTGTATCAAGGAAGGTAATCTTCTTGCCATTTTCCACGATTTGGTAGGCACCGATATGCTGAGTGATACCACCTGCTTCACCTGTCGCAACACGAGAGTTACGAAGGGTATCTAGAAGGGTTGTTTTACCATGGTCAACGTGTCCCATGATGGTTACAACTGGTGGACGCTCAACCAATTCATCTTCATTAAGATAGCCATCTTCGACAAAGAAACGTTCGATGTCGGCATTATCCACTTCAACCTTTTGTTTGGCTTCGATACCGTAATCCACCATGAGGAGTTCGATGGTTTCTCCATCTAAGGATTGGTTTTGTGTGGCCATCACACCCATCATAAAGAGTTTCTTAACGATTTCAGCTGGTTCACGTTTAATACGTTTTGCGATTTCCGCAACAGTCATACCATCTGTATACTCAAATTCTGTTGGCAATTCGTGGAACTTACGCTCTGTAACAGGTTTTGGAGTCTGGTTACGGTTGTTTTGCTTGTTCCCTTTTTTATTTTTCTTGTTGTTATTCCAGTTACTATTTCTTTGATTTCTCACTTGATTCTGACTACTTCGATTCTTTTGTTGTTTTCTAGGACCATCTTCTTCGTGATCATAATCGTCACGTTCTTTGTCTGGTCGAGCTTGTTTTTTACGACGTGTATCCACTGGCGCTTCTTTCGCTACAGGAGCTACTGTTACTGCTGGCTGCGTTTGTTCAGCTAGCTTAGCAGCTTCTTCAAAGATTTCCTCTGGTTCCTTGCGTTTATTAGCTTGAGCCAAGGCTTCTTTGGCAGCTTGCGATTGTTTGAAGCGCTCCTCGCTTGAACGTGCGTACTCTGCATTTTGCTCTGCTTTTAGGGCTGCTGCTCGGGCTTTAAAGTCAACACGTGGTCCAGCTTGTTTTGGCTGGAAGTCTTGTTGCTGACGGCGATCATTGCCACGATTTCCTTGACCTTGTGGTTTTTTCCCTTGGTCGTTGAAACGGCGATTGTCGCGGTTTCCTTGACCAGGTTTGCCACCATTACGGCCGTCGTTTTTCGGACGGTTGCCGTTTTGTTGTTGGTCACGGTTATTGCCCTTGTTTTGTTTGCGTCGCTCTGCCTGCTCTTTGGCACGCGCCTCACGCTCCGCCTTGAAGTTTCGACTCTGTGGTCTTGCGGCCACTACTTTTTCTTCCTTAGGAGCTGCAGGTGTAGCTGGTTTACTTTCTTCCTTAGTGGCAGCTGGTTTAGCCGAAACAGACTTTTCTGCTTTCTTTTCTACACTTGCTTTTGCTGCTACAGGTTTTGCTTCTGCCTTAGGAGCAGGTGTCGAGTTAAAGCTAGCTGCGATTTGCTCAGCAGCAGCAGCTTCCACGCTCGATGAGTGGCTTTTCACATCCAAGCCCAACTCTTTTGCACGCGCTACAACTTCTTTACTTTCTTTTCCAAGTTCTTTTGCGATTTCGTACAATCTTTTCTTAGACAAATCATGTCCTCCTCTTCTATTCCATAAGAGACCTCATTTTCTTTGTAAATCCAGCATCTGTCACAGCCAAAACCTTTCTCGATTTTCCGACTGCTATGCTTAATTCCAGTGTTGAAAACACGGTTATAACTTCTACTTGATAATAGTCACTTTTATCTTGAATCTTCTTGGTCAGATTGGGACCAGCATCATGGGCTAGAAAGACTAGCTTGGCTTTCTGGTCTTGGATGGCTTTAACCACCAATTCCTCACCCGATATGATCCGGCCTGCTCGTTGAGCAAGTCCCAAGAGATTACTTATCTTTTGCTTATTCAAGTCCTAACTCTCTTCTTTTTACTTTGTGATCAACATAAGCGATCAACTCGTCATAAAAGCTTTCTTCCACTTCCATGTTAAAGCTACGGTTAAAGACTTTCTTCTTTTTTGCCTCTAGGGCTTCTGCATTGTCTAGCTTGATATAGGCGCCACGGCCATTGGCCTTGCCTGTCGGATCGATAAAGATCTGTCCTTCTTTGTTCTTGACAATGCGGAGCAAATCACGCTTGTCAATCACTTCGTTAGATACAACAGACTTGCGCAAAGGGATTTTTCTTGTTTTCATCTTTCCCTCCTCTAGCAGCTTTTATTCTTCGATCAATTCATCCGCAACTGCGTAATCCACTTGACCTGCTTCTTCCATAGCTTCAAACTCACTGGCAGACTTGATATCGATGCGGTAACCCGTCAAGTGAGCTGCCAAGCGAACGTTTTGTCCACGACGACCGATGGCAAGAGAAAGCTTATTATCAGGTACAACGACCAAGGCACGTTTGCTGTCGTTTTCATCAAAGATAACTTGGTCAACCTCTGCAGGTGCGATGGCATTGTAGATAAACTCAGCTGGATCAGCTACCCACTCGATAACGTCAATGTTCTCTTCTACAGGAATCATACGGTCGCTCTTAGCGTCGTAGCGAGCTGGGTGGAATTTGCTGGTGATTTTCTTGATATTAGCACCACCACGCCCAACGATTGTCCCGATAGCGTCTACGTTTGGATTGTGGCTACGAACGGCAACCTTGGTACGGTCACCTGCTTCACGAGCTACGCTCATGATTTCAACAGTTCCATCGTACACTTCTGGAATTTCTTGCTCCATCAAGCGTTTGATCATTTCTGGATGGCTACGACTGACAAAGACGTTGACGCCACGAGGATTGTCTTCAACCTTGTAAACGTAGACTTCGATACGGTCGTGAGAAGCAAAAACTTCTCCAGGGATTTGGTCTTGTTTTGATAATTGGGCTTCGATGCTGCCAAGGTTGACGTAAATAAAGCGGTTGTCAAATCGTTCTACTGTACCAGACATGATTTCTTGTTCATGTTCTTTATAAGTATTGTAAGTGATGGCACGTGTTTGCTTGCGCATTTTTTCCATGATGGTTTGTTTAGCAGATTGGGCTGCTACACGACCAAACTCAGCAGGTGCTTCTTCAAACTTGATTTTGTCACCAAGCTCATAGGCTGAATTAATGGCAAGGGCATCTTTCAAGCTGATTTCCAAACGGCTATCAAATACTTCATCTACAACTTCACGAACAGTATAGACAGTAAAGTCACCAGTCTTTTCATTAAAGTCGATGGCTACGCTATCTGACTGACCATAGCGTCTACGATAAGCGGAACGAAGCGACTCTACTACTGCGTCGATGATGTCTTCTTTTTTGATTCCCTTGTCTTCTTCCAAAATGCGGAAGGCCTCTAGCATTTCTTTACTCATGTTTTCTTCACTTTTGAATCCTCAAAAGCTATCCTTTCTTTTCTATAATTTTACTGCTAAACGTGCTTTTGATACTAAACTGTATGGAATTTGGACGGTTTTCTTACGTGTCTTGTCCATATACTCCATAGTCAACTCATCCTCTTCAAAGGATACCAAGGTACCTTCAAAGACTTTTTGTTTATCGATGGCTTGGTAGAGCCCGACATGGATGTATTTCCCAACCGCTCCAGCGACAGCATCCTTGGTTTTCAAAGGGCGTTCCAAGCCTGGACTGGTGATTTCTAGGAAATATTGTTCTGGGAAGGGATCGGGCTTGATGGTATCTAGGACAGGACTGATGATTTCTGTCAGGTCTGCCGTGTCGTTCAAGGTAATTCCTTCGGGTTTATCTACAAAAATACTGAGAATCATGTCACTGCCAATCTTTCCATACTCGATATCCACGAGCTCGAAAGGCGCTTGAATGACAGGTTCTACAACTTCTCTGACTAATTCTACGATTGTTGCGATTGTGTCCACCTCCTCATAAGCAAGAGGCGAAGATATTTCCCCGCCTCTCTTTCTCATATTCTTACTATCAGTATAGCACGTTTGTCAATTTATGTAAAGCATTAGCACTCAAACAGCTGGTTTTCAAGCTATTTCTTAAAATTCTGCTTCAACTCGGTAGATCACTTGACCTTTGCTGGAGAATTTTTGCTCATACTCTGTCATGACATTGCCTTCAAAATCACTGGCATGCAAGTCCAGCCAAACACCATTGAGTTTCATCCCATACTGAGAAAAGCTCACTAGACTGTACTCAAACAAGCCACGATTGTCTGTCTTGAAATGGATTTCCCCATTCTCAGGCAAGATGCGCTTGAAGGTATCCAAGAAACTCTTGTAAGTCAAACGACGTTTTTCATGGCGCTTTTTGGGCCAAGGATCCGAAAAATTCAAATAGAGGCGGTCAATCTCACCGTCTTCAAAGTAGTCAGTCAGATCTGAACCATCTACCCACAGCAATTTGATATTTGGCACTCCAACTTCAAGCACCTTGTCTAAGGCATAACTCAATACCGACTTTTGAATGTCAATCCCGATGTAGTTGATGTCAGGATTTTGCTTGGCCATTCCTGATACGAAGGCCCCTTTCCCACTTCCAACCTCTACATGAATAGGATGATCATTTCCAAACAAGTCTCGCCATTTCCCTTTAGCCTCCAAGGGATTGAGGACCACATACTGAGGATTGGCCTCTAGTAATTCTGTCGCCCCTTTACGATTTCTAACTCTCATCTCTTCTTTCCATACTTGTCACGGAAGACGCGCAAGGCGTAAATCTCCCGGTTTACATTGTCTAAATCTTGATTTTCACAGTATTTGGCAATCTGGTTCAAGTAAGAATACTGACCATACCAATACAATTTATCTAACACTGTCTGATTGTACTTATAGCCGTAGTCTCTCAACCATTGACGCCACTGATGATCTGGAATGTAGTGGCATAGCAAATGCGCCACATCAAACATACGATCCGTCAGACGAACCGAATCCCAATCCACTAGATAAACGAGTCCACTCTCTGTCTCAATCCAATTACTATGGCGAAGATCACCGTGCACAATCGTTGCATGGTCTTCCCTAAAACCTGGAACCGTCTTACCTAGCTCAGCAATCACACTATTCAAGTAGTGATTCTGTTGCAAGATTTCTGGTACTTCTTGTTTCCAAGAACGCAATAAATCAACTGGCGTTTCCATGGTATATCCCAAACGACTCAACTGCTTCATCAAGGGACGCGAGCGGTGGAGACGGTTCAAGATATTGATAATCTGCTTGCGATTCATATCGTAAGGGGTCAAGATTTTGCCCGTCAGCCATTCCTGAGCACACATATCACGGCCATCTGACAAACGACGAGTCCATAGTAATTGAGGAGCGATTTGTTCTCTGGCTAGGCCAGGTAGGATTGGAGAGGTGTTCATTTTTACAAAGACGCGCTTCCCATCAGGGTAGCTTCCCATATAAGCTTTGCCGCTCTTCCCAGGGATAGGGGTCAGCGTTAGCTCATTATCACCCAAGTCCATTTCTTTCCTCCGTATAAAGTTTCCTTACTATTCTACTAGTTTTTGGTCTATTCGTCAACCGCTCCACACCTGATTCTCAAAGAAAAGCATCTCAATTGGCTCAGGCTATCATTATAGCTTAAAAAAGGCAAGCACCGTCTTCTGCTTACCTTTTCATAATTTTTAGAAATAAGTTAAAAGTGGCAAACTGTTGTAAGACATGTGGACTAGAGTAGAAACCCACAAATTTTGGCTCTTTTTATAAGCAAAGCCCAGCAACAAGCCCCCAAGTAGATAATAGAAAAACGAAGGCACATCGTAAGGTTCATGCATGAAAGAAAAGAGAGAGGAAGTCAGTACAAGCCCTAACCAAGAATTTTCAAATATAGCCCCCTGAAGAAGTCCTCTGAACATGAGTTCCTCCTGGATTGGTCCCAAAACTGTAACACTTATAATAAAGGAAAGCGAAAGTCCTTTACTCGTTTCCTCAAGGTGTTGAGCCGAGGCACCAGAAGCAACTGAGAAAAAAGCATGATAGCCTATATTTACCAGCACCGTAAGAAGAAAGATTCCAATGAAGAGCAAGAGTTGTTTCTTGCTTAAAATCCTAAAAGAAATCATATCGAACCATCTCGCATAGACAAAACTAAGGAAAAGCAAGAGACTCTTTATAAGAATGAATGTGTACTGGTGTTGAAAATAATTCCCTTGATTGATGGAATACCCCGCTGCATCAACGATTACAAATACTAAAAATCCAAAAAATAAGGCATGACATTTATTAAAAATTCTCATAAAACTATCCTCCCCACCAAACAGACTTCCCTACACGTCATCTTTTAGCTCTAGCCTTTCCAAAACAAACCATTTGAGTAACCAAAATCCGACCACATAACCAGCCCCTAAGAATATAGCCATTAAAGCTAACATGGGATTTAGGAAATAAAAGATCACAACAGATACAAAGGTTAGCACAAAAACATTAAAGGCAATGGTGTCAGAAGCCAAGACTAGAATATAGGGCGTCAACCAGTCTAAGGTTTTTGAATCTAGGAAAAATAAGTGTTTATACATGATGTATTCCTATACAGCATAGAGAGTATAAACTCAAAGAAATACCTGGATTAATAACTCTATATACCAATTAAATCCTCTAATGTGGCCATAAGCCCCCACCAGCTGCACAAATTAAATAGATCTGAATAGTCACCATTTATATTTTCATACTACCATCCTATCAAACAAATAATCAAAACAGACAATTCTACTTTCAATTGTTCACCTTTCGCTCCACTTCCAATATAGAACTTTCCTGACTACTATAAGATTGACTAACTTCTCATGATTCGTTGTTACCATGCTTTCAGCTCTCATCAGAACCTCACATCAATAGATAAATCGTACATCTTTTCTCGTACACTCTCGTGATTTAAATATATGGATTAGGTATACCTATTTGTGCTTTAGAGTGTGAAGCCACTTTATCCTCTAAACGTGTCTTACTACTGTTCTTTAAGCCATGATTTCGCTATGCCTTCTTCTCCCCGCTACCTCACGATAGTCGGGCTTGAGAATCGCTATTGAATTCACCGGTAGCGGGTGCACACGGAGGACTTACACATCAAATAAACGTCATGCCCGTCGTACTCAAAAAAGAAAGGACGAAATTAGTCCTTTCTCGATCTTAGCTTTTCTTCAACTCACTACAGTTGACAATGAGCCAAAGGATAGTTAATAACCTATTGAAGTGTCAAATGTTGCTAACTCCATTTATCTTCAAATTTAAATAGACACATTATCGGAGTTATCAGTAAGAAAAAATCTAACCAATTCAGATAATTCATAATATAGGATATAATACCAGCCATAACGAAAAGGTACAAAGCTGTACGATATCCTCTCTTTGGGTTTTTATCAGCCTTGGTGTTAAAAATAATGTACACACAACAAATTGCAATGAGTATAAGCTGAATCATAGTTCCATTTAACATATTAATACCCATTCCTTTTTTAAACTATTTTGGGGGTCTCAATCCAAAAGCTATAATGCCACCTACTATAGCGCCCCCTGTTGCGCAAATCAAATAAGCTTGAGGGCCTCCAGCAATACAAGATTGTCCTGCCTGAAATGCACCCGACAAGGCTCCTACAACTACATCTCCTCCCAATCCACCTCCAGAAATATTACTTAATTCTTGATTGTCTACTATTTTGTAATCAAACATAATTTCTACTCCCTTCTATGGCCAAATATTATCAGCAATTGCAGTAAAAGCACCACCAAGTTTAGCTCCAGCCCAAGCACAGCCAGCAGTCATAGCCCATGCGGAACCACCAGTAAGGAGTCCTCCTACCGTACACATAGCAACTCCGATACCTGCTCCATAGACAGCTCCTTTTCCTACTGTTCCCCAATCAGTTCCTCCCTCAATGCTAGCCAGCATTTCAGTATCCATAACCTCTAACTGTGACAACATTTTTGTATCCATGACAAATACTCCTTTTTTATTTTTAATTTTTAATTTTTGTCTTGTTGCAACTTTGACAAGTTTAGTATATCATCGTTTATTAATTTTTTTCATCCAAATCTTGAATTGTCATCGAAACGTCTTGAATTGTTAAAAAATTTAAAAAGCAAGCATTAAAAACATACTTGCCCTTTCACTCTTGTCTATAGGAAAATTCTAGCCATATGTTATTACAAACAAATAATATCATTGCACCTGTTTACCATCTATTTTTATTTATGAATTTTTTGTTTCACTTTAATCATTATAGAAGCCATAAAAAACGCGACAGCTAGCCGAATCAGTTGGTAACTTTCTTCCTCTCCTGTTTTCGGTAATAATTTTTCATTAGAAGTAATAGATTGGCTTACATAATCAAGCCCCTTAACATCGGTTAAAGGAGTTTTATTTTCTTGAGCAGCATCAAAAATAGGTTTGAGAGTTTCCAATTGATTCTTATTGTCTAACATTGCTAAATCGCCAGATTGAGTAGTTTTAGCTTTGGAAGTTGAGTTTATACTCTCCACTTTCCCACTATTTTCACTATTAGAATTGGGATTATCATTGGATATTTTCATTTCGGTTCTTTTTTCATCACTCATACCTTTACTTTCACTTACAACTTTATCACTAGTACTCATGCTGTCATTTCTAGTTTTCTCATCATGCACACTTTCTGTTACTGTATCCTCAGAAGATGCTATTGTTTCCGTTTGCTTAGGTGAGTTTCTAGAGTACATATAATCATACACCTGTTGTGCAGTCGCTCCCCCACCAACCCATCCAGATATCGGATGTCCATTTTTTAAATACAAAATTGTTGGTGTTCCTGGAATACCGACTTTTTTAAATAGAAACTCTCTCGCTTCCCCGTCAAAATCTTTACCATCCAAATCATAATATTCTAACTTCTTTTCAATCAAGTTATTAAATTCTTTCAATTCAGGAGAAAATTGACGACAATGAGAACAAGTTTTTCTACCAAAATATATAGTATGTTCCAATTGATCCTCTGTAAAAGATTGACGAACGGCTTCAATATCTATCTTTTTAAAGTCAGCAACATTCTGTTCATACTCCTCGGGAGTTACAACGGAAGGTTTATGCTCCACATTTTCCTTAGCCGATGGCAAATCTGGTGCCACAACAGAACTATCATTAGCCTGAATAGAGGAAGAAGTAGTCTGTTCTTCTGCATATACAACACCCGTAGTAATAGATGCAAATACAAGTGGTACAAGTAATAGCGATTTTATCTTTTGTTTCCTCATATAGGAATACTCCTTTACATTTGTTATCTCTATCTTACCTTATTTAAGATTACAAATTCATCTAAATCTTAAATGGTCATCGAAACGTCTTGAATTGTAAAAAAATTAAAAAAGCAAGTATGAAAAACATACTTTCCTCTTTATATTGTATTGATACCAACTTGTTTGTAGACTTTTCATCCTGCTATCACATATCATTTTGACAGGCTAAACAAAATTAAAGAAACTCCCCTGTAAATTAAGCTAGCAAATACAGGGGATAAATTTATTTTTTACGGGGTACTATCCGTATCCTTTTTGGGAGATTTTGAAAATATTTTTCTAATTAAATCATCCATATAAGGACCAAATATACCAACTACTAAACCAATTATAAAACTTTTAAAATCCATAATTACCACCAACATGTTGCTGCATAGGCTACACCTCCAAGTATAGCTCCACCCACAGCACCAGTTGCAGCACCTTGCCATGTTCCTGTTTTAATGCCTAGTTGAAGACCTCTTGCTACTCCTCCTCCAACACCTGCTTTGGCAAAATCTCCCCAATTGCAACCACCACCTTCAACGCAAGCGAGCATATCAGTATCTATAATCTCAAATTGTGACATCATTTTTGTATTCATGGCAAATACTCCTTTTTTATTTTTAATTTTTATCCTGTTGCAACCTTGACAAGTTTAGTATATCATTGTTTTTTAAAATTTTTCATCCAAATCTTGAATTGTCATCGAAACGTCTTGAATTGCAAAAACTTCATTATAAAAGGGTGAGTATTTCGAAAATACTCACCCTTTTATACTTCATTAACCTCTACTTTTTATAATACTTCAAACCCCAAATAAGCAAAAGCATGATAAGCAAGCATAGAACCGCGCCAATATGAGCGATTAGTTGTTGGTAAGATTCTCCTGCTGTGATACCTCTATACAAACAAATAATACACATAAAGCCTGTCAAGCCGATGAACATAAGTTGATTGATTCTAGGACTAACCAGATCATCATCTTCAAACTCTCTTATCCTCATTCCCCTAGTGAGATAAACAGTAACCAAAATAGAAGCTAAGTTAATAATAACTAGAAGCAATTGAAAAACTAAGGAAAAATGTAAAAACTGACGAGATAAAAATAGATAAGTAGAGACAAGCAAAAGCAACTGACCCAGGAATAATCTCGCAAAGAATATGATTCGTTTTTTAGCAAGAAAAGCTTTCATTTCTTTTCTTTCTTTTTAATTAAAACAAAATAGATCATAACCGCAATCAGATAGGCTATGGTATAAAATAGATGATACCAAATACTCTCCCTAAGCGGATAAAGAAAGATGGACATGATCAGATACAAGGTTAAAATGATTAATATTTTTTTCTTCATAAGATTTCCTCCTAAATGTATGCTTTATCTTAGTTTAGCTACAACCTTTACACTGCTAGTATAGCACTCCTTTTGAGCTTAATTCACCCAAATCATGAATGGTCATCGAAACGTCTTGAATTGCTCAAAGAGCACAATTTCCTTAGTCAACTAATAAGAAGTGAATAAGATTAAATTCTATTATTCAGAAATCTAATCTTATTCACTTCTTATAATCGATAATTATTTTTTAATCTATTATTTTTAGCTAAATATCCTGTGTAAAAAAGTCATCAAAAATGGTAATGTTGCGAAAATATTATTGATCATATGCACTGCATAGGAAGGATAAATGCTCTTGGTATAGCGGGTCAAACCAGCAAAAATGATTCCAGATGTTGCAAAAACGAAAATATCTAACAGACTAGGCAGACTTGAAAAATGAGGGAGAGCAAATAAAATAGACGGAAGAAGCAAATCAAGAGCAAATCTCGAATCCTTAAAAAAGGCGTGTTGCAGTAATCCTCTATAGAGCAACTCTTCCATCAGTGGAATCAGAAAGAACAGGGCTATATAAATACCTAGCTCTGCAAAGTTAGTCCCACTATAACCAATCAATACAGCCCAACCTTCCGCAGTTGACTGAACATGTTTAGCTGTCTGAACGTTAAAAGAGATCTGGAACACTACCACTAATACTGTCAAAATCGAATACCAAAGCCATTTTTTTCTTGGAATGCGAAAGAGATAACCATGGCCTGTCTTAACAAGAACCACAATCATGACTCCAATAAAAAGTAAACTCAAGATATTTTGAATCCAGAATAAATTGCCTATCTGAGAAGAAAATTGCCAATAGTTTTGGACGATAAGCGTCAGCTGAGAAAGACCAAATACGAAAAATAGGTAGGATAAAATTGCACTTGTTTTGAATAGAAGCTGATACTTTTTCATGTAATCCCTCCTTTATAAACTCGGAACATCTCTAATATAAACCATATTTCCCTAAATCCTTACTCTAAATCTTAAGTAGTGCTTGAGATTTCCTGAATGGTTAAAATAAGGGAAATTGGAAAACAGGAATATCTATGTCTTTATTTCAAAAAAGCACTGCCTCCCCCAGATAAACCTGAGGAAAACAGTGATTCAGTTTTTAGGAATCAGGAATGAATGTAAGGAGATGCATTTGACATTTTTATAATAAAAATCAAAAAACAAGGTATAATCTTTATTGAAAACAGCCATAAAGGTATAATCACTTAAACACTAAGTAAGCCTTCCTACAAGCCATTCTTTACCTCCAATCTCTCTAAAACAAACCATTTTAATAACCAAAATCCGACAACATAGCCAGCACCAAAGAATATAGCTATAAAAGCTATCATGGGATTCAAGAAATAGAAGATCACAACGGACACAAAGGTTAGCACAAAAACATTGAAGGCAATGGTGTCGGAAGCCAAGACTAGAATATAGGGTGTCAACCAATCTAAGGTTTTTGAATATGGAAAAAATAAGTGTTTATACATGATATATTCCTATACAGTATAGAGAGTATAAACTCAAAGAAATACCCAGATTAATAGCTCTCTATACTAACTCAATCCTCTAATGTGGCCATAAAACTGAAGCTGCTGCCCCACCAGCTGCGCAAATCAAATAAATCTGAGGAGTTGGAAAAGGGATTGTCTGCATACAAAGCGAAATCCCCTCAACTGCACCACCTACTCCACTTAAAAATGCATCTGCAAGTTGTTTATCACCAGCTGTTATCGTTGTTAGTTTTTCATCGGATAAAATGAAGAAATTATTGACTGATTGTTCCATTCTTTTCACACTTTCTTTATTAAATTAATTTGGCTAGTAGATAAAAGATAGATTAAGGCATTAAAGATAATGAAAATATGTCCGTAAAATAAAATCAACTTCGCATCCAAACCAAGATACAGTTTGACCATCACAAAGATAAGCAAAAGGATTTGAAACCATAACGTTTTTCCAAAAATAAATTTAAAGCGATTTCGAATTTCTACTTCCTTGATTTTTACCGTTACTCCTTTATTAGCAAGAAGGAAAACTCCTACTTCGAACAAGCCACTGTAGAGAACAATCCACCCAATCGATACATTAGAGATTTGCAAAAATGTCCCTAAAAGAATATCCAAAATACTAGTCAAGAAAATAACAACAAATAATCTATATCTCATATAAATCTTCTCCTTACTACTATCTTTAAAAGTTTAACTTGCCCTCAAAGCTCCCCAAGCTGCTGTACAGAACTGTGCTCCTAAAATCCCTCCAGCAAGAGTTCCCACAACTGGGATAACACTCCCCAGAGCTGCACCTCCTATTGTACAAACTCCCAATGCTTGAACAACTTCTCCAGCCCCTACTGTATCTCCACCTTCAACGCAAGCGAGCATATCAGTATCCATAATCTTAAATTGTGACATCATTTTTGTATTCATGACAAATACTCCTTTTTTATTTTTAATTTTTGTCCTGTTTCAACCTTGACAAGTTTAGTATATCATTGTTTTTTAAAATTTTTCATCCAAATCTTGAATTGTCATCGAAACGTCTTGAATTGCAAAAACTTCATTATAAAAGGGTGAGTATTTCGAAAATACTCACCCTTTTATACTTCATTAACCTCTACTTTTTATAATACTTCAAACCCCAAATAAGCAAAAGCATGATAAGCAAGCATAGAACCGCGCCAATATAAGCGATTAGTTGTTGGTAAGATTCTCCTGCTATGATACCTCTATATAAACAGATAATAGACATAAAGCCTGTCAAACCGATGAACATGAGTTGATTGGTTCTAGGACTAACCAAATCATCATCTTCAAATTTTTTCACTCTCATTTCCCTAGTGAGATAAACAGTAGCCAAAATAGAAGCTAAGTTAATAACCACTAAAAGAAATTGGAAAACCAAGGAAAAATTTAAAAATTGACGAGATAGAAATAGATAAGTAGAGACAAGCAAGGGTATCTGTCCGAACAACAACCTCACTAAGAATACATTGCTTTTTGTTGCAAATATTTTTTTCATTGCTTTCTCCATTACAATTAAATGACATCTAATCATTTTCTAAAATTTGATAACTTTTGTGAAATGTTTTAGCAGAAACAACTCTATGATTGGTGATATCTATATAATCACCTGGATAACCAAGAACATACATTCCATAACCAGCGAATCCTCCTCCAACTGTTCCAACTAGACCAAACTTGATATTCGTTGCGAGAGAAGTGTTGAGACCTGCCATTAGAATGCGCACATGATTATCCAACCAAACCATATAATTTTTTTGAAAAGCTTCCTCTACCCAACTTGGTTTAGGAGTTGCTTGACCAATTTCCCAAACATCAACAATTTGATTCCCATATTTTGCCTTCATAGCTTCAATCCTTTTTAAATACCATTACATGAGTTTGGAGTTCCCCCTATACCATAAGGACTACATGGTTTTGAAAAATGTATAATAGGCCACTTACCATTTAATTGGTCCAAAGTTGGAGACGGTGCTAGCCCACCCAATAAACCAGCAATCATATCTCCTCAACCTCCGAAACCTCCTTCAACTTTCGCAAAAATTTCGGTATCCATAATCTCAAATTGTGACATCATTTAATATTGTTAATCTAAACAGTAATAGTATTCATTTCCCTATTTTTTAAGATTTTTTGTCCAATATTATGTCATATTGGTTACTTACATATACTACAAGAATGATAAACAGTTATAACAGATATGAACTAAAATAGCCACCGATAGATTTTGACTCTTTTTATAAGCAAAGCCCAGCATGAAACCTCCAAATAGATAATAAATAAACGAAGGAAAATCATAAGGTGCATGCTGGAAAGAGAAGAGAGAGGCAGTCAGTACAAGACCCAACCAAGAATTTTCAAAAACCGCACCTTGAAGGATTCCTCTGAAAACAAATTCCTCCAGAATAGGCCCAAAAACTGTCGCGCTTGCAATAAAGGATAAGGAAATTCCTGTACTAGAAGCCTCAAGGTGTTGATATCCTGCACCAGAAGAAACTGTAAAAAAATTATGATAACCTATATTTACTAGCACGCAAAGAAGAAAGCTTCCAATAAAAAGTAGAACTTCTTTTTTCGTTAAACTTCTAAGAGAAATCATATCAAACCATTTCGCATAGGCAACACTCAGTGAAATCAAGAAAGTCTTTGCAATAATAAATAGGTGCTCGTTTTGAAAAAAATCTCCTTGATTGATGGTGTAACCTACTGTAGTAACTATTATAAAGACTAAAAATCCAACAAACACGGCATGACATTTATTAAACAGGTTTGAGTTCTACGCTTAAATAAGCTTCAATTTCTCCTCGCTCAGCTTCAGATAAGTACTTGTATGATTGATTTGTAGTAGAATAGTTTGTGGACATGTTCTTCTCCCTTTATACTGTTTTTCGCAACTCTAGTATATCAGATGAACATGTCTTTTGTGTTGCACTTCATTTTACAACAGAGCGAATATATTTAATTGTAAAAGTACCAATTATGATATTTTTCGCTCTGCAGAATAGAAACATCATTTGCTTTCAAAATAATGATTAACACAATCATATTTATTTGTTACAAAGATTTCTTTAACTACCTCCTCTCTCAGGCTACATAAGCATTTTATTCGGGTGTCCTATATTTTATGAGCAATAGCCACCATTTATATTTTCATACTACCATCCTATCAAACAAATAATAAAAACAGACAATTCTACTTTCAATTGTGTACCCTTTCGCTCCACTTCCATTATAGAATCATCCTGACTACTATAGGATTGACTGACTTCTCATGTTTCGTTGTTACTATGCTTTCAGCTATCATCAGAACCTCACCTCAATATATAAGTTGTACATCTTTCCTCATTACTCTCGTGATTTACATATACCTATTTGAACTTTAGAGTTCTGAAATCCTCATCTACTATACATGACTTACTATCCCTTCCTCTTCCTACTACCTCATGATTATCCTGCTTACGAGTAACTATTTAGCCCACCAGTAACGGGTGCTCACGGATAACTTATACCTCAGATGAGATACTTGACCTGCTCGTCGTACTTAATTCATAAGTCTGTATAAAACTCAGCTTCAAGAGAAAATAAAGTGAAGATCCCCACAATCATGAATCTCCGTCAAACGGGTGGTTTGTTTGTCTCCCCCTAACGGAGCGAGACAAACTGAAAGTAACATAACAAAAAGGATTTAATTCAGTTATATACAGAATTAAATCCCTTGAATATAATAATTGAAAAATTTTTTGAATCAATTAATACTAGTCAAAAGCAGTTCAGTAAACTATTAAGTACTTTTTTATTGTTTTACAATTTGATGAAGCTTAGTAAAATCACAAATTTTTAGGCTACACAAAATAGATAATTAATCTTGAAGAAATTAATATAATTTTGTAATTACCAAAATATTTTAATAGGGCTATGAATTGTTCTTAATAACTCCGTAGAATTTGCTAGGTCTGATATTCTACTAAAATCTTTATGAGCTTGTTCAGATAAAACAATTCCCCCTGGAAATAATTCGCGACTAAAAAATTCATAAAAATATCTGAAAGATTGAGCAAATGCAACACCGTCTAATTTCATTTCAGATACTATTTTACTAACTAGACTATAAGCGTGGAAATATTGTTGTTGAGGTAAGTTCATTTCTTTAAAGCTAGTTTCAAAGTTTACAATTGCATCTAAACATTGATTTCTAAACTGTTGATTCATATCTATACCCTCTCATTATTACCTAGGTCTGTAACGACTAGCTCCTGCTATTGCCATAGCCATTTCAGATACAACACCATTTACTACAGATTCTACGTTAATTTGACAATTACCAGAGTTCCAATTTGATTGCGTGTATCTATAGCCATTTCTACAAATAATATTATCTGTATAATATCCAAATGGTGCATACCATCCATATGGAATACCACCTTCAATATTAGCAAGGACACTAGAATTAAGTGATTTAAATTGTTCCATTGTTTTTAGATTCATGACAAATACTCCTTTTTTATTTTTAATTTTTGTCTTGTTGCAACTTTGACAAGTTTAGTATAACATTGTTTTTTTTTATTTTTCATCCAAATCTTGAATTGTCATCGAAACGTCTTGAATTAGCTTTTTATCTCAAATCACACCTATATATTTTTAAAGAAAGATAGTTTCTAATCACTTTTTTACCATTCAGGAAGTTTCAATGACAATTCAAGATTTTATAAAATATGAACTTATTATTATGGTATAATAAGTTCATATTTTATATGAAAGGAATTGCCAATGACTTCTTATAAACGTACATTTGTTCCTCAAATAGATGCTAGAGACTGTGGTGTTGCTGCCTTAGCCTCGATTGCTAAATTCTATGGTTCAGATTTTTCTCTAGCTCACTTGAGAGAACTTGCAAAGACCAATAAAGAAGGGACGACTGCTCTTGGCATTGTAAAAGCCGCTGATGAAATGGGCTTTGAAACGAGGCCTGTTCAAGCAGATAAAACGCTCTTTGACATGAGTGATGTCCCCTATCCATTTATCGTTCACGTTAACAAAGAAGGGAAACTCCAACATTACTATGTTGTCTATCAAACAAAGAAAGACTATCTGATTATTGGTGATCCTGATCCTTCTGTAAAAATCACCAAAATGTCAAAAGAACGCTTTTTCTCTGAATGGACTGGAGTAGCTATTTTTCTAGCTCCCAAACCCAGCTATCAACCCCATAAAGATAAAAAGAATGGTCTACTGAGCTTCCTCCCTCTGATTTTCAAACAAAAATCTCTCATTGCTTACATTGTTCTCTCAAGCTTATTAGTCACTATTATCAATATCGGTGGTTCTTATTATCTCCAAGGAATCTTGGATGAGTACATTCCAAATCAGATGAAATCAACTTTAGGAATTATCTCAATTGGTCTAATTATCACCTATATCCTCCAACAAGCCATGAGCTTCTCCAGAGATTATCTCCTAACTGTTCTAAGTCAGAGATTAAGCATTGATGTAATTTTGGCCTATATTCGCCATATCTTTGAACTTCCTATGTCTTTCTTTGCGACACGTCGTACAGGAGAAATCATTTCACGCTTCACAGATGCCAACTCTATTATAGATGCCTTAGCTTCTACCATTCTCTCTCTTCTTCTTGATGTTTCCATTCTGATCCTTGTAGGGAGCGTCTTACTGGCACAAAACCCTAATCTCTTCCTTCTTTCTCTTATTTCCGTTCCTATATACATGTTCATCATCTTTTCTTTTATGAAGCCTTTTGAAAAAATGAACCATGATGTCATGCAAAGTAATTCTATGGTTAGTTCTGCCATTATCGAAGATATCAACGGGATCGAAACCATCAAGTCACTCTCAAGTGAAGAAAATCGCTACCAAAATATTGACAGTGAATTTGTCGATTATTTGGAAAAATCCTTTAAACTTACTAAATATTCTATTTTACAAACTAATTTAAAGCAAGGAACAAAGTTAGTTCTTAATATCTTTATCCTATGGTTTGGTGCTCAATTAGTCATGTCGAGTAAGATTTCTATCGGTCAGCTGATTACCTTTAACACACTTCTTTCTTACTTTACAACTCCTATGGAAAATATTATCAACCTACAAACTAAACTCCAATCTGCGAAGGTTGCTAATAACCGCTTGAACGAGGTCTATTTAGTCGAATCTGAATTTCAAGTTCAAAAAAATCCTGTTCATTCAAATTTTTTGATGGGCGATATTGAATTTGATGACCTTTCTTATAAGTATGGTTTTGGGCGAGATACCTTAACGGATATTAATCTAACGATTAAACAAGGAGATAAGGTCAGCCTGGTTGGAGTTAGTGGTTCTGGTAAAACAACTCTAGCCAAAATGATTGTCAACTTCTTTGACCCTTACAAAGGACAGATTACCATCAATCATCAGGATATTAAAAATATTGATAAAAAAATCTTGCGACGTCATATTAATTACCTGCCCCAACAAGCCTATATCTTTAATGGCTCTATCTTGGAAAACTTAACCTTGGGCGGTAATAATATGATTAGCCAAGAAGATATTCTAAAAGCTTGCGAATTAGCTGAAATCCGTCAAGATATTGAAAGAATGCCTATGGGCTATCAAACTCAACTTTCTGATGGAGCAGGTCTGTCAGGAGGACAGAAGCAACGAATCGCCCTCGCTCGTGCTCTTTTAACTAAATCTCCTGTTTTAATACTAGATGAAGCTACTAGTGCTCTAGATGTTTTGACTGAGAAAAAGGTTATAGATAATCTTATGTCCCTAACTGATAAAACCATTCTCTTTGTAGCCCATCGTCTAAGTATAGCCGAACGGACTAACCGTGTCATTGTTCTTGACCAAGGGAAAATCATTGAAGTTGGTAGTCATCAAGAGTTAATACAGGCGCAAGGCTTCTACCATCATCTATTCAACAAATAAGGAGAATGTTATGAATCCTAATCTTTTTAGAAGCGTCGAGTTTTATCAGAGACGTTACCATAATTATGCGACAGTATTGATCATACCACTTTCATTACTGTTTACTTTCATCGTGATTTTCTCCCTTGTTGCTACAAAAGAGATTACTGTTACATCGCAAGGAGAAGTCACTCCTACAAGTGTCATTGCATCCATTCAGTCAACCAGTGATAATCCTATCTTAGCTAATCATTTAGTGGCAAATCAAGTAGTTGAAAAAGGTGACTTACTCATCAAATACTCTGAAACAATGGAAGAAAGTCAGAAAACTGCCTTAGAAACTCAGTTACAAAGACTTGAGAAGCAAAAAGAAGGACTTGGAATTTTGAAACAAAGCTTAGAAAAAAATACCGATCTTTTTTCTGGTGAGGATGAGTTTGGCTACTATAATACCTTTATGAATTTTACTAAACAAGCTCATGATATTGAGCTGGGTATCTCAAAGACTAACACTGAAGTTTCAAATCAAGCCAATCTTGCTAATAGCAGTTCATCAGCTATCGAACAAGAAATTACAAAAATTCAACAACAAATTGGAGAATATCAAGAGCTGAGAGATGCTATCATAAACAAAAGAGCACGCTTACCGACTGGCAATCCACACCAGTCAACCTTGAATAGTTATCTGGTAGCATCACAAGGACAAACACAAGGAGCTATAGAAGAGCAATTTTTATCTCAAATCAATCAAAGTGTTACAGGCCTTGAATCATCTATCGCAAGTCTCAAAATTCAGCAAGCTGGTATCGGAAGTGTAGCAACTTATGATAATAGTTTAGAAACCAAAATTGAAGTACTTCGTACTCAGTTTTTACAAACAACTTCTCAGCAACAACTAGCTGTGGAAAATCAACTAACAGAATTAAAAGTACAACTAGATCAAGCGACACAGCGCTTGGAAAACAATACCTTAACCGCTCCAAGTAAAGGTATCGTTCATCTGAACAGCGAATTTGAAGGTAAAAATAGAATTCCAACTGGTACAGAAATTGCTCAAATATTCCCTATTATAACAGATACAAGAGAAGTACTAATCACTTACTACGTATCATCTGACTATCTCCCCTTACTAGATAAAGGACAAACTGTAAGATTAAAACTTGAGAAGATTGGAAATCACGGTATTACCATCATCGGCCAACTTCAGAGCATTGATCAAACTCCCACCAGAACAGAGCAAGGAAATCTCTTTAAATTAACCGCTCTTGCAAAACTATCTGGTGAGGACAGTAAACTCATCCAATATGGTCTACAAGGTCGCGTCACTAGTGTAACTGCAAAGAAAACATATTTTGATTATTTCAAAGATAAAATTTTAACACATTCTAATTAATTTTCAGATAACACTCTATAACTATTTATTATCTTATAAAACAGGAGAATCATAACATGGATAAGAAACAAAACCTAACTTCATTTCAAGAATTAACAACTACTGAACTCAATCAAATTACAGGTGGAGGATGGTGGTTAGATTCAATATTAAGCATATTAACATCTAACTCATCAAACCAAGCCAATAGGTCTAGAAATTATCAACAAATGTAATCATACAAAGTGCTTTTGGATAAAAAGCTTGGCTTTATAATATTTGTAGTGGGTAAATCTCCTATAGATATTATGAAGCCTATTTTGTTGTAAAAGAATAAGACAGTAACCTCAGGATAGCTACTGTCTAGTCTCGTTTCTTCTTAAATCCCTTATTGACTTAACAAATGGTAAAAAAACTTAAAAATTATAAAAATCCATAATTAATCTTTCCAAAACATTTATATTATAGAATTCTGTTATATTTATTCCATTATTTAATCATTCTATTACTTGCTGTCATTCAATTGATAACATTGTCAAAACCTGACGAAAGACTTGATTTTGACAGGTTGTATTGAGACTAGCATTGGGATAACTTTCAACAATCTTCCTGACGGTATAGAGACCAACACCTCGTTCCTCCCCTTTAGAACTAACTCCAAAAGAGAAGATTTCAGAAACATCTATGCCCTCTTCTTTGATGGAGTTTTCAATGATAAAGATCTCCTGTTCTCCATTTTTTAAAAAGGCGATTGAAACATGAGGTTGACTAGCCTCTGCACTGGCTTCAATAGCATTGTCACAAAGGATAGATACGATAGTTAAAAAATCAAGCAGACTCATCCCCTCAACTTGAATCTCCTCAGGAACTTCGACATTAAAGACAATATCCTTTTCTCTGGCTTTTATAAATTTTCCTGCAAGGAGACTTTTGAGGGCACGATCACGAATATTCACCAACCGTCCAAGGTCATATTTATTGTCCTGAAATTTCTGGACGGAGTCCTTTAAAACGGAGTTGTAGACCTCTTTTATCTGCTCCATATCCTCCTCTTCAATACCTAGGCGTAAGCTAGTCAAGAGGTTGGCATAATCATGACGAAAGCTCCGTACTTCCTTGTAAAGTTCCTCTATATGCCGACTATACCGCTCCATTTCTCTATAGCGCAAAACCTGCTCTTGGTTCAGTTTCTCCTGAAGTTTTTCCTTCAAGTAGGTATCCAATTTCTTGATAATCCCCATAAAAAAGAGCAAGTAAAACACCAGAATCAGATGGCGAATAGTCGTTGATTGAATATCTTGTACATATTCTAAATAAGACAAACTTTGCATCACTAGATAGTAGGCTCCCATTATCCAGTTAATCTTAGTCAGAGACTTTTGAAAATCTTTGTCTAGAACCTCCCTTCTCAAGCTAGTAAAATCATAGTCTAACCATTTCAAAAAGGCTAGAGAAATAAAGCAAATGAAAATTTTTATAAATAACCAAATAAAAGAGAGGTCATCGTACACTTGCCCTTGCCCCAAAAATGGAAGCACAAAATAGGAGATTCCTCTATAAAAGAGATTTACCAATATCATTGGAAAGAGACCATAAAATAGAAGGAGTTTTTTAGAAAACCCTCTTAAAAACAAGAAAGATAAACCTATGCCGTACAAGGGTTCCACAAAATAAGATAGGTAAGCATTTCCTACTATATAGCTAATCGTTACAAAAACAACTGCCAAAAGTATCTTAAAAAGAAAGACCTTAAAAACTCTCTCCAGAGTCAGAACAATTCCATCCACCTTAAAAAATATAAACAATTCCAATCCAGATATCAAAAACGCATATACTATCTTCCAAACTAATTCCATTCCATCACCTCACTCAGTGTAAGTTATTGATAGCCTCAGACACTTCCCTGACCTTATAACGCGCGATTAGACAGCTTCCACCATTGGGAAAGAAAAGGAGTTTTTCTTTCTTATCCAATTGAACCACATTGGCAGGATTGATGAGAAAAGAGCGGTGGCACTGCAAGAGACGGGGTTCCTGCTTGAGAACCTCCTCTAAACTCGCTGTAAATTCCAACCTATCCGTCTTGGTATAGAGAATAACACGATGGGCTATAGGCGACGTTTCGAGATAGTAAACCTCTTTAAAGGGATACTGGAATTGAGCAAATTTTGATTTAAAGTAAAAGCAATCTTCCGCCAGACTTTTACTATCTTGACTATTGGCATAGAGGAGGGCTGTCTCGATCCGAGATTCAAACTCCTCTGTCGACAAGGCCTTATCAATGTAGTCCAAAGCTGACACTTGGTAGCGAAAGGACAGGGGCATAAACTCCGAGTGAGTTGTCACAAAGACGATTAGAGCATAAGGATCCCGATCCCGAATCTTTCTAGCCACTTCTAGCCCCTTCATCTCTTCGTTTCGAATCTCAATATCCAAAAAGAAAAGCTGATGCACCCCCTTCTCATCCACCTCTGCCAGCAGTTGGTCTGGTTTCCCAAAGACTTCAAAAGAACTAGGAATGATACTCTGTTTTTTCAAAAGTTTTTCAATCGTCGTTTCAATTCTAACTTGTTGGGAAAAGTCATCTTCTAAAACAAATATTCTCATCTTCTTACTCTCCTTGTTTCAACCATTTTTGGCGAATGTCTCTATAGCGACGTCTGGCATACTGAACAGCATATCGACCTTCTTCTCCAAGAAAAAGAGTCTTTCTTTGGATATCCATGGATTTTAGTCGTTCAAGGTTGACCAGACAATTTCGATGACATCTCGTCAAGGTTTCCCCATATTGTTTCTCAAGATTGCTTAAATTTTGAAACAGATCAAAGCTAGCGTTTTCTGTAACAATCTGCACGGTATGGGCCTTACTTGGATGCGTTTGGATATAGTAGATATCCTTTATGTTTAATTTGAAAATTTCTTTCTCTTTTTGGATGATGATATAGTTCATGGATAAAACCTCCTGAAGAGAGGATACCATAAGTCTAGAAACTATTTTTCACCAAATCCTAAACGGTTCTTAAAAATTCCTAAAGTGTCGAAGTTTTTACAAAATAACTATGATAACCTTACAACTATTTTATCATAAAATCCCGCTATTACCATTCAGGAAATTTCAATGACAATTAAAGATTTGAAGATAAAAAAAGAGTTAAAAGTGATAAACTGACAGTATCAAAAAAACAGTTGCTAGAAACAAGACTAGCACCCAGATTAAAGGAGGAATTCTCATGACAGATACAGAACCTATCAAAAGAGCTCAGATTTTGATTACTGACTTAAACAAAGCCTATCAAGCATGCAAACAGGCAACAGCTGATGACGTTCGCTTTCAGGAGCAACTGAACAATATCCTCCACTTTCTCTCTAAAGCTGAGACAATGGATAATCGATTCTTGATTGAGCTGGAAACATTTTATCAGACTTCCAGTCTTCTCATGGGCCTCAGTACTCTCGATCCAGATGCTCCTACTCGCGCCGCTTGGCGGGCCTATGACCGTTTTCACTTTGACCAAGTCAAAACCAAGCTAAGTCTCTACGGACCAACTATTATCTTGTAGAAAATAAAAGAAGCTGAGACAGACTGAACTCAACTTCTTTTTTAGTATCATATAAGCAATGTTATACTTAATGAAAATCAAAGAGCAAACTAGGAAGCTAGCCGCAGGTTGCAGATAAGGATGACGTAGTTTGAAGAGATTTTCGAAGAGTATTAGTCCTGCATCTGACGTTTCACCTGATAAGGGAGATACAAGATTTGCAGGACCAGTCCAGCTCCAAGCAGGGCTAGAAGAGCTAGTTTTTCTTGGAGGGTAATCAAACCAACTATCAGCTGAACCAATAAAACAAAACCTGTCAATCCTCGGATAACTTCCTGTAGTCCCTTCTCTTTCTCCCCTTTTTCTAGTGGAAAGAGCTGGGTCAAGTATTGGTAATCAAAGGCATGATAGAGGGCGAGTAACTGAAAGAGCAAGAGATAGTTAAATAAAACTACTACTGCTGTCGCGATCCAAGCTTGCTCGATAAAAATCACAGCTAACAAGGATAGGAAGAGGAGGCGGAGACTGAGGGCAAAGAGGTCTCCATTTCGCAAGTAAGAACGAAGATAGAGATTTTGCCAAATCTTGCTCGGCACTTTCTGAACTGTTCTAAGGATGAAATCCAGATAAGCGCGACGTTTGACACTATTTGAAATTCCTTTGACCTGAGTAAAGAGAGCAAAGAAACGAAGCAAAACTTGCTTGCGTTTGCTTTCTTGGGAAATGACAAAGTCCCAGTCGAGACCAGTATCAGTAAAAAATTTACTGGCTTTTTGACGAAAGAGGAGATATTTCCCAGCTCCCAATAAAAGCACGTAGGAAAGAAAGATAGGCAAGCCATAGCCCATGGCTAAAAATAAGGGCGCAAATAAAAGCAAGAAAAGGGTTTGAACAAAGAGCCAAAAGACCAGTGAGCGCACTGTCTGCCCTTTGAGGTGAGACTTAACCTCCTCTTCACTGACTAAGAGAAAGAGCTTGTCAGGTCCTTCCATGTAGGTCGCGATTCCTCCCCAAGCCAAAAGCAAGGCAGATACAATCCCCAAAAACAAGAGGATAGGCCAATGATTTTCAGGAAAATGTTGCAAGAGTTGACTGTACTGGTAAGCTAGAAAACCGATGAGAACTAGCAGGAACAAGACAAAGTGGTCATTGAGAACATAGCGCAGATAACCGACACACTCCTTACGAAAAGCCTGCTTTCGCTTTAAAAACAAGTCTTTCATAGCTCCTCCTCTTTGGTCAGAGCCAAGTAAATATCATTCAAACTCGCTTCAGGCATGTCAAAGGCTTCGCGGAGTAGCTGGAGGTTCCCCTGAGCTCGCACCTCCCCCTTGTGGAGGATGACAAAGGCATCACACATCTTCTCCGCTGAATCCAGCACGTGGGTACTCATGAGAATGGACTTGCCTTTTTGCTTTTCTACTTCCAAAAGCTGAATCAAGTCGGCAATCGCCAGCGGATCGAGCCCAAGAAAAGGCTCATCCACGATGAAAAGACTTGGATCCACGACAAAAGCACAGATAATCATGACCTTCTGCTTCATCCCTTTGGAGAAATGCACTGGAAACCAGTCTAATTTTTGATCCAGGCGGAACATTTTTAACAAAGGTTCCACACGATCAAAAGCCACTTTTTGCTCAATACCATAGGCCATGGCAACCGTCTCGATATGCTCTCTAAGAGTCAATTCCTCATACAAGCTAGGCGTTTCTGGGATGTAGCCAATCTGCTTGCGGTAGCTAGTCGCATCTTCTCGCAGGGTTAAACCATTAATCTTGATTTCCCCACTGTAAGGTGTCAACAGACCAATAATCTCATTGATAGTCGTTGATTTCCCAGCACCGTTGAGCCCAATCAAACCGACCAACTGCCCACTTTCAACGGTAAAGGACACATCTTTCAAGACAGGGACATGAACATAGCCTCCTGTCAGGTTTTTAATTTCTAACATATTTTCTCCGAATCTGGTATAATGTAGCTATATTATATCAAAATTCAATACAGTAGAGGTGGATTTTATGTCAGATTGCATTTTTTGTAAGATCATCGCAGGGGAGATTCCTGCTTCAAAAGTATACGAAGATGAGCAGATTCTTGCCTTCCTTGATATCTCTCAAGTAACGCCTGGACACACCTTGGTCGTACCCAAAGAACACTATCGCAATCTTTTAGAAATGGATGCTGCCAGCGCCAGTCAACTCTTTGCCCAGGTGCCAACAGTGGCTCAAAAAGTCATGAAGGCTACCAAAGCTGTCGGCATGAATATCATTGCCAACTGCGAGGAAATTGCTGGTCAAACGGTCTTTCATACTCACGTGCACCTCGTTCCTCGCTACAGTGCAGAAGATGACCTTAAGATTGACTTTATCGCCCACGAACCTGACTTTGACAAACTTGCCCAAGTCGCTGAAACCATTAAAAACGCTTAAGGAGTTGCCATGAAACTATCCAATCTATTGCTATTTGCAGGAGCTGCAGCCGGAAGTTATTTTGTCGTGAAAAATCGCCAAGCCATTCAGGATGAAGTGCTAGATACAACTGACCGCGTCGAAGCTATCAAGGATGATTTGGATATCATCCAAAACAGCCTACAAATCATCGACCAACAAAAAGCCCTTATCAAGGAATACCAAAAAGACTTGACCTACAAATTCAAAGTTTTAGAAAAAGATTTCCAAACCAGAATGGCGGTTCTCCAAGAAGAAAAACAAGAATAAGAAAGCCTCCAACTTTCCTTAATTCCATTTTGGGTTACTAGATTTGAACAGAAAAAGGAGGCAATGAAAATGAAACAGTTTGTAAAAGTTCTAGCGAAGGTCATCGCGATCCCTTGCGGCTGCCTCTGCCTGCTTGCAGCCCTAGCATTTCTACTAGTGGCCAATCTTTTCAAGGCTTCACCGAGTGACATCCGTGAGGGGAATGAAGCCTTAAAACAAATCTTTATCTCTCTTGACATGCCTCCTAAGAAAGTAGAATCAAATGGAAGGTATCAATTTGAGGGTGGAGGCTTACATTTTTATGTTACTTTCTCTGATGATGTCATCAATAGCCACCCCGTCCTAAAAGAAAGTCCAAAACTCACCAAAAACCGACTCGAAGTCTATGTCCTCCAGACAGGAGAGATTTCCTACTATAAAGTAGGGGATAACTTGTTCAATCATGGTTTATTTCAGTTTTTAGAGAAGGAGGGCGAGAAGTATTTCCAAGAAAAAGGAAAGAAATTTAACCCTAATTACTCACTTCTCTTTTGGAATAATCAGGAAAGTTTTAAAAAGGGAATCGCATTCTATGAAAAAGCTTTGACCTTAGTAGATATTCAGGATAATTCGGCGATTAAGCGCATTGATACCGTCACCGTTAAGCCTGGAAAGGAAGAGGAATTCAAGCAACTGATCCAGGAGATGGATGTGGCTGGCTTGCTCACTCAAAAGTATAAATAGTAGACTAACTGGAGAATGATTTCTCGATACTAAATTTTTAATGATAATCATAACCACCCGTCTAACGGGTGGTTTGCACCAGGGCTATAAGCCCAAATTACCAGCCAGCGCCTAAAGACGCT